>NZ_JADYWR010000026.1:0-53479 GCF_015864705.1 Pseudoalteromonas sp. NGC95 | reverse complement strand
CGAGAGCATTAGAAAGTTGCATAAAAAAATCCGAATTCTACAAAAGAATTCGGATTCTTACATACCTAGAAGATCGTTCAAGTTCTATTAACTAATTCTTAAATGATCGGCATTAGAGCCGAAGCTCCCTTTATATAACTATTTAGTTATAAAATTACTTTTGTTTACGACGACGTATGAATGCAAACGGCGCTACTAGTAATGTTAACCATGCAAGTGAACCAGATGAGCTCTTTTTGCTTTCTGGTGCTACAGTCTCTACTACTGGTGGTACAACTTTAGTAATACTTACAGTAACTACAGCAGGAGCAGATACATTACCGCGTACATCAATTGCAACAACTTGAAGTTCAGCTGATGAATCACCAGTTAACAATTCAGTATTAGTTACAACCACTTGTCCATCCGCATCAATACCAAAACCTTGGTGAGTACTTGATTGCACATAGTACTCTGACACATCTAAGTCTTGGTCAGACTCAGTGATAGTTAGTGCACCAACAACCGTTCCGTTAGCAGCATCTTCTGAAACACTAAACTCACCACCAACTAGCATTGGGGCGTCGATTGCAGGAAGCTCTAACTCAGTACTACTCATCACTTTAACAATATCCAAACCAGATGTTTGTGATAATGCAAATGGACCGCTTGCTTCAACAATTGCTTTTTCACCCGGTTTAAGTGAAGTAACTGCTTCGCCAGTTTCCATAGAAGTAAGCGTTACACTTGGAGATGCTCCAAATGTAGTTGAGCCTTCAATACTATCGGTCTGAGTGAATACACCTGTAACATATGAAGGGTAACCTACAGATGCTTTAAAGTTCATGTTTTCACCAAGTAATGAACCATCAACGTTTAGTAGCTCACTACAAGTTGAGAAGGTAATAGTATCTTCACCGGCTGAGTGATAAAGCGGAGTAACCCATGCTAACGAATCGTTACCAGCGCCATCAGTTTCACCAATTACTGTACGGCTACGGCCAGGGAATGCTGTTTCACGACCGCGGTCGTTATAGTTTTGCATAACTTGATCATAAACACCGTCATTATCAGTATCAACTTCTAATCTGTAGCCTGCTTGGAATACATGCGTTAATGGGTCGCGCAATTGGATAGACGACGTTACAAAAATACCAGAGTCACAAGAGCTATCTGCAAATGCAGAGAAAGTAGTCGCTAAAATATTAAACTCAGCTTCTTCTCGTGTTTTCTCTGTGCCTGTTGCAACAATGCTTTCTACAAAAGGAGTAATGTCTGTTTGGCCGCTATTTTCAACAATAAGTGCCATTTCGTTATCAATGATTTGAGACGAAACGCTTAATTCTGTCGCAGCTTTTGGCATTGCATGATATACAACGTGTAAATCGTGGTCTGTATCAGTGCTTGCGTCATTAAATACCAATGCACCATCAAACTCTACTGAAGTAAGAGCAGCGCTTCTTGCAGCAATGTCGTCTGCACTAAATGGGTTTTCTAATTCCCACGCTGGTAGTTTTGTTGGATCAACAGTTAGCGTCACATCAAAGTTAATTGACTGACCTGCAGGGATTGTTACCGACTCAGGGAAATCCCAGCTAATTGCAGCTGTATCGTCATCATTTTGGTAGCGAGCTTCAGTACGCAGCGCATACGTTTTAGCATCTGATGAGAAGTTCTTAACAGTCACTGTTTTAGTTAGAGACTCTGTTCCAGCCATTGACACAAGGCCGAATGAAAGAGCCGCTTGTTTAGTATTAAACTGTGTATTATTAACCCATGCAGCAACTGGTAAGTTGACTGCTTTAGTTACATCAACCAAGCCTGAACCAATCATACTAATTGGAGCCAGTTCTGAGTCAGGACTGCTTGCTAAAGGCTCATTTGTTACATTTAAGTCAGCTGCATTCATTATTGTAGCTTTAATCTCAAATGCATTACGCTCAGGATGAGCTTCACGTACCATTGCAACAGCGCCGGCTGTAATAGGGCCTGAAAAAGATGTTCCAGATACAGGAGCTAGCTGATCTTGCGTGCCTGCTGCTGCAACTAATATACTAGTACCAGGAGCAGTAATTTCTGGTTTTAATAAACCATCCATCGAAGGGCCACGAGAAGAGAACGTAGCTACTGCACCTGCTGTAGTTTTAATTTTTACATCAATATCAAATGTTGCCGTATCGCCTGCAGCTAATTGAGCTTTTAAAGCAGCACCTGCAGCAAAATTAATACCTACACTTTTAATAGTTACATTGTCATCACTGCCACCCATTGGTGCAGGAGTGCCATCATCTGTGTTATTTGCAATCAATACAAACTCAGCACCTTTCTTCTGTGCACTAAGTACTTTAACTGTAAATGCACATGCACCACGGTCAATTAAAACCGCTTTACCAGTAAAATCAACATCATCAGCAAAATCAACACAACCATCTTGGTTTGTGTCAGGATACACTAAATCAATATCTGCACCTGTAATTACAAAGTCAGTTTGCGGGCCAAAGCCTGATGCTTGAATATTACCTTCGATACCAGCAACAGTACCTGTAGCAGTGCCAACTTCAGTTGTAGGATGGGTCATTGCGCCTACTGATAACGCATTTGGTGTCGTGCTTGGGCCACCAATACGGAATGGATGATCACCATCATTACCGGCTGAAATAACCATATTCACACCTAAATCAACAGCACGTTGAATTAGGTATTGTGCACCACCACCTGTATATGTATCGCCAAACTCACCACCCAATGACATGTTCATAACATCTACGCGGTCTGAAATATCACCATCGCCATTTGGATCCATTGCAGCTTCTAATGCCGCAGCTTGAGCAGCACTTGGACAGCCACCACCACAAACAGAGTAAACATATAATTCAACATCAGGTGCAATACCATTCACTGAATTTGAAGAAGACGTACCATGGTTTGTTGGTTCATCTACATCAGGAATTACAACTTCAGGATCATTCTCGATCGGGTCTGCATCTTCATGAATAAAATCGTAACCGCCTTGTACAATACCTTGTGGCCAATTAACCGTTGTAGGATCAGCTTGAGCAGCATTGTATGCTTCTACAGTACCCTCACCACCAAATGCTTTGTGGGTATAGTCAATACCAGTATCTAGAACAGCCACACGCTGACCTTTACCAGTTACAATACCATCAACAATTAAAGGCTTAGCATTAATATATTCAGACGTTGCAGCTACATGTAATTCGTAGTCAAACATCGGTAATACTTTAGCCACTCGTGAATCTTTAGCTATTTTAGCTAAGGCTTCTGGTGTCGCCTGCACAATTAATGTTGGTGCTAATATTTTTGTTTTACCAATTATTTTTGCATCAAAGTCTAAGCTACTAAGCTCGTTGGCCATCGTGTTTTGAAGCAACTCAACGTTAGCAATCATTTCACGACTGCTTGACGCTTCATAAGTGCCAGAAGCCACAGCATCAACAGAAGTTGCTGCACGTAAAACAATCATATGTGCTGAAGGCTGTTTTTGCTCAGATGCTAACTCTTTCACCTGTTCAGCAGCTTGAGGTGCAATCGTTGCATTAGGTAAAGTTGCCGCATTAACAAAAGTAGCAAGAAATGCACTTGAGACTGCCGTAGCTATAGCAGTTTTTTTTATTATATTTTTAGCCATGAGTTCCCCTTGGATAGGTTATGTATTATTGTATTTGTATTAATCAAAATGATTGTATTGTTGTACTGAATATAAAACTTTCGGTACAACCCAAGCAACACCTTGGTTACAAACACATGACATCAAATCCAAAAAACAAGAAAACATCACCTCAGCAAATTGATTTAAAACAATAAAGTTAAAAAATCATATTTGTGAACTAATGTAAACAACTCTAACTTTTTCTTGAGAAATGAATGAATAACGAAGTAATTAACATTTTAACCATGGCTAAAGTAATTCAAACGGCCGTTGCCCCTGTATTCTTAATCACGGGTATTGCTGCTACTTTAGGTGTTTTATCTAATCGTTTAGCACGAATTACCGATAGGGCACGTCAGCTAGAACGCAGACTAAAAGTAAGTACTGACGAGGACTTTAATAAATCACTCGCTACAGAGCTGCGCGCCCTTTTAAAGCGTTCTCGATGTATACATATTGCTTTTAGTTTGAGTGTATTAAGCGCACTACTTGTATGCGCTGTGGTTATGTTGTTATTTTTATCGCATATTCAATCTATAAACTTAGGCGTTACAATTGCCTGTTGTTTTGTAGCAGCAATGGCATTACTTATATGTGCATTTATGTCGTTACTTGGTGAGGTATTCTTAGCAACTAGAAGCATGCGTCGCGGGATGATATTTGCAGATATTGATATAAACGATTAAGTTTTAGTTAAATCTATCGTATTCACTTGAATAAATACGATGTTAGATACAAGATACCGAATTAAGAATTACAATTTTCAACAGGGGCAAACATGAAATTAAAAAAAGTATTAGCAACAATAGCACTGGCAACGTGTGCATTTAGCGTATCGGCAAATTCTGCATTTAAAGAACCAAGTGACGCGATTGAATACCGCCAAGCTGCGTTTTCAATGATTTCAGTGCAAATTGGTGACATGGGCGCAATGCTAAAAGGTAAAGTACCTTTTAACGCAGAGCAATTTAAAATGCGTGCTAACAACGCTGCTGCACTTTCAAAAATGCCATGGGAAGCGTTTTACGAAGGAACAGATAAAGGCGACACAGCTGCACTTGCTGCTGTTTGGGCCGAAAATGCAACCTTTGTTGAAAAAGCGAATGCTTTTGCAGCAAATGCAGATAAGCTAGCGTTAGCAGCCCAATCGGGCGATAAAGCCGTAATTGGTAAAGCTTTTGGCGCATGGGCTAAAGGCTGTAAAGATTGCCATAAGCAATTTAAAGATTAATTATTGTTGTAGCCAGTTTAACAACAATAAATAGATAATAAAAAAGCACTGAGCGTTAATAACGGTCAGTGCTTTTTTTATGCTTTATATTTACGAGACTTTAGCAGCTCGGCTTTTAAAAGGGCGCTTAAATAACGCACCAATATCGCCTAGAATAATATATAAACACGGTACTAATATAAGCGTTATTAACGTTGCAAACATAACAGCAAAGCCAAGTGCTACTGCCATAGGTATTACAAACTTAGCCTGCAGGCTTGTTTCAAACATAATAGGTAATACACCAGCAAAGGTTGTTATAGACGTTAATAGTATTGCTCTAAAGCGGGCACAACCAGCTTCTATTACTGCATTTTTAACGCTAACACCTTCGCGGCGAACTTGGTTTACATAATCTGTCATTACAAGTGAATCATTTATAACAACACCTGCTGCGGCAATTAAGCCAAATCCCGACATTAAGCTCATATCTAAATCAAACCAGTAATGACCCCAAATAGCCCCGGTTAAACTAAACGGAATAACCGACATTACAATAAGCGGTTGTGAATAGCTTTTAAGCGGCACAGCTAGCAGTATGTATACTAAAATCATTCCGCCAATAAAAAACATTATTTGCTCATTAGCTTGAGCTTGCTGCTCTTCTATTGCGCCACCAAGCTCTGATTTAACACTTGGGAATTCTTCTATTAGCTGTGGCAGTAGATTTTCTTTTACTTGCTTAACCACTTCGCCTGGCTCAATTTGCTCTTCATCAATATTGCCATAAACATACACGGTACGGTAACCACCTTCGCGGCGTATATAGCTAATACCTGGCGTTTCTGTTAGCTCTACTACATCACCAAGAAGTACTTCTCGCCCTTGTGGGGTAGTAACAACGGTGTGTTTAAGCGATGAAAATGCCTCACGAGTCAGCTTAGGGTAACGTACCATTACGCGTACTTCTTCGCCGTTTCGGATTACGCGCTGCGCTTCGCCACCATAAAAACTGGCTCCCACTTGATTTGCAATACCTGCCAAATCTAAGCCTAAATCGTAAGCAACAGGTTTAAGGCTCATTTGCACTTCTTTGCTCGCAGGATCTATGGTTGAGCTAATATCAAACAACCCTTTTTGCTGTTGAAGTAATTGAATAAAACGACGACCCGCTTGATTTAAAGTATCTATGTCTGAGCCATACAGTAAATAGCCAAACTCGCCGCCGCCATTACCACCGCCGCCACCAACATCGTCTTGAATAGTTAACGACTTAATACCAGCAATAGTCGGCATAGCCTCACGCCAGCGACGCGAAAGTTCAAATGCATTGTATGGACGTGAATCTTCGTCAACTAATGGAGCTAGTAACTGCGACTCGGTTCTGCCTTGATTAAATACCAATACATCACGAATAATTTTTTGACCAAACTCACGTTCAGTCTCTTCATCGACTCTAAGTACCATAGCTTCTATTTCACGAATAGCAGCAATGGTTTGTAAGTCAGAAACGTTGTCGTTCATTTCTACTTGAATTTGTGGAAAGTCGTGCGGCACTTTAGGAGTTGGAACTGTACGTACTTTATTAGACGTAATAAGTGCAATACTGATTATAAACATTGCAATAAAAGCAAACAAAACAGTCCAGCGCCAATCAACACACTTAGCAATAAAACGTTTGTATGGGCCATTTACGAAACCAAAAAAGCGTGTATTGAAGCGATCGCGCCAACCACCCTTTTTAATCGGCGAAAAGTGCGTATGAGCAATGTGAGCTGGCAGTATCAGCTTTGATTCAATCAAACTAAATACTAAACACAGCATTACTACAACGGCTATACCATAAAAGAAGGCACTTTCTGGCCCGCTCGACATTGTGAATGGTGCAAATACAGCAATTGTTGTTAACACACCAAAGGTTGCTGGGGTCGCGACTCGGTTAGCGCCACGCACAACATTTTCTACACCACCGCCGCTTTTTTCAACTTCGGTGTAGGCAGCTTCCCCTATCACTATGGCATCATCCACCACTATGCCGAGCACCATTATAAAAGCGAATAACGAAATAATATTAATGCTAATGCCAAATAGTGGCATCATCATCATGGCCCCTAAAAAACAAACAGGTAAGCCAATCATTACCCAAAGCGCTAGTTTAAAACGCAAGAATAACGACAACATAATTGCCACCAAAATGGCACCTTGAAAGAGGTTAGCTTTCATCATATCAAGGCGAGCATTTAGGTAGTAGGTCATATCCATTAATGGCTCTAATCGAATACCTGGCGGTAGCTGCTTATTTTTTTGATCAATAAACGCTTTAACCGAATCCGCAACGGGAATCATGTTTTGCTCTTGCGTTGCTTTTACCGATAAATACACCGCGTTTTCGCCATTAAACTTAAAGTAGCGCTCACCTTCGGTAAATTGATCTTTAATAACTGCAATATCTTGCAGTAAAACTTTAGCGCCATACTCGCCAATTTTTACCGGAATTTGCCTAAACTCTTCACCCGAGTAAAACTGATTCTCGACGCGAACAGAAATAACACCTGCGTCTGTTTTTAGCTGCCCCGCCGAAAAGTTAGCTGAGTAACGGCGTACCGCATTCATCACATCACTAAGGGTTAGATTATATTGGCGCAGCGTATCGGGCTCTATTTCAATTGCTATTTCATCAAGAGGAACATCGTTTACCACTAACGACACGTTAGATAACTGTAGTAACTCATCCTCTATTTGGTTTGCTATAGGCTTAAGCTCTGTAAGTGGTAAGTCAGCAACGAGCGTCATACCTATTACGTCTTGCCTAAACTCAACCTGACTTATGGTGACCGGTTCCATACCCGCCGGAAAAGTCGCAATACCATCAACACGCAACTTTACTTTATCAAGCACATCGGTAAGTTTTGCATCGGTGTTTATTTCCAGGCTGGCTGTACCGCCATTTCTAAATGCGCGATACACGCCTTTTTTAATTTCGGTTATATCTTTAAGTGACTCTTCAACTTTTATAAGAATACTTTCTTCTATTTCCTGAGGAGAGGCACCTGGGTAATTAGCCTCAATATTAATGTAGTTAATCTCTACATTAGGAAACATTTGACGCTGAATCGTAAAGTAACTTATAGCCCCCATAATAATGATAAAAAACATCATTAAATTAGCGGCTACTGAATTATTAGCAAAGTAGGCAATTAGCCCTGTTTGTTTTTGTTGTATTGACTCGCTCATAACTATTACACCCTACAGCTGTTGCGTGTTTGAAGTGCTCGTTTCTGAGCTTTCAGGTTTTGCAGCTACACCTGCAATTTTAACCTGCATTCCTTTTTGCGGGTATTCAGGTAAAGTAATAACGAGTTTGTCATCGGCATTTAAACCACTGCTAATATAAAAATACTCACCCTCTTCTCGAATAACCGTTACTTTGCGAGGCTCTAGTTCTTGATTTTCGTTTACTACCCACACAGTCTGATTGTTAACCAAAGCTTGCGGTAAACGGTAAATATTATTAAGCATTGCACCTGCAAAATTTACCTGTACGTAGCTGCCAAACTTAATGGCTGGTTGTATGTTTTTAAGACCGTATGGGTCTTCTATACGCACGACTAGACTGCTCATACGCGTAGCGTTATCAACAATCCCCAGGTCGCGGTCAATTACACCTTCTCGGGTAAAGCTGTTTAGGCCTTTTTGAATAATCGTTGCGGTAATACCTTTAATACGCTCTGGTAAAAAAACGCTATCGAACCCTGCTATAGGAATAATCACTTCAGCAGTTTCAATATTATTGAGCTCAGCAACTTGCGAACCCATAGTGACAAATTGACCAACACCTACATTTCGGCTAATAACCAATGCATCGTAAGGGGCTGTTACTTCACAATTATCTAAGTCACGTTGTGCACGTTTTAATGCAGCTTGCGCCGACTTTACAGATGCCTGCGCACTTAACACTTGAGGCTTACGTAAAAATAAGTCGGTACGCGCTTTACTTGGAAAACGCTTTGCTTCATCTGCGGCTACTTGAGCTTGGGCTTGCTCTTCAATTAAGCCTGCTTGTGCACGAGCAATTTCTGCCTCTGCTACAAGTACTGCTGCTTCGTAGTTGTCTTTTTCGATAGTAAATAACGTCTCACCGCGAGCAACGATGCCGCCGGCTACAAAATTAGGATGCCAACTTAACACTTCACCCGACACCTGCGCCGAAAGCTGTGTACTTTCAAGAGGCTTTACTTCACCGTAGCTATTAATAATAACTTGATGATCGTTTGCAGCCACTGGCTCAACTTGCACTGTTGGACGAGTATCAATTACTTCTTTTTTTTCTGGCTCTTGTGCAATGGCATTTATTCCCATAAAGCCAACAACACCAACAATGAGCGCCACAAATGGAAAAACCCATCTAAGTGAATTTGTTTGCATATCCTATTATCCCCAAAATTCTATTAACGCCATAATACCAGAGCCATATGAAACATTAAGGTGACATTTGTAAGCAACTGTTACAAATGAATATATGCCACTGCTATTTAGGGCTATAGAATATAATTTTACATGCAGCTCACCTCATTCGTTATATTTTGTTACAAACTTTTATTCATTAATATCAGTTAATTAGCGTTAAACACTTAAATTTCATCGCGAAGATGTGCGAAATTAAATTAATTTACGTACAGTCCAATTAAATTAACAAATATTAAAAGTCTCAAAATGAAATTAACGAGCATCACCCTTGCGCTTAGCTTAGCGTTTGGCAGCCATGCATTTGCAGCCGATAAAAAAGACGAAAAAGAGTCAAAAACACTTAGCGAAATGATCAAAGGACAAACCGAATTTGCCGGTATATTTAGCCTTTATCAAGACGAAAAAACCGGTAAGCACCTTATGGTGATTAACGAATCCCAACTCAATACGCCGTTTGTGTATTTTGCGCACACTGTCGATGGCGTTACAGATGCAGGCCATTATCGTGGTTCTTACCGCGAAACTAAGTTAATTGAATTTAGAAAATACTTTGACCGTATCGATATTATTAGCAAAACACCTCGCTACAAATTTGACCAAAGCAGTGCAATTTCAAAAGCGAGTGATGCCAATATTAGTGAAGCGGTACTTGCGAGCATTAAAATAGAAAAAGAAGAAGACGGTAAAATAGCATTTAATGTAAATAAGTTATTTTTAAGCGAAGCACTTCATAAAGTATCACCTACACCAAATCCAGCAGATAAAAACGCTAAAAAACGCTTTAAAGTAGGTAAACTAGACGATAAAAAATCACGCATTATTAAACAGCGTCCATACCCTAATAACTTAGACGTGGTTGTTGATTACGTATTTACTAACCCAAGCCCAACGGTACGTGGCTCAAATGCAGTAAGCGACCCGCGTAGTGTATCGGTAAAAGTTCAGCACTCGTTTGTCGCTTTACCTAACAACAACTATGCACCCCGTATGGATGATGCGCGCATTGGTTATTTTACAAATCAATTTGATCAAATGACATCTACCGATTGGGCACCTTATGAAGATGTTATAAAACGCTGGGACTTACAAAAGAAAGACCCGAGTGCAGCACTTTCAGAGCCAGTAAAACCAATTACTTGGTGGATAGAAAACACCACACCTATCCAATGGCGCGATACTATTCGTGACGCTGTTTTAACGTGGAATACCTCTTTTGAAAAAGCCGGTTTTAAAAATGCCTTAGAGGTAAAAGTACAACCAGATGATGCAGATTGGGATGCGGGCGATATTAATTACAACGTACTGCGCTGGACCTCGTCACCTAAACCTCCATTTGGTGGGTATGGACCAGCACTTGCTAACCCATTAACAGGCGAAATACTGGGCTCAGACATTATGCTTGAGTTTGTATTTATGAAAAACCGCTGGATTTACGACACACTTTTCACACAAGGAACAATGAGCCACGGTGAAACAACAAATACCGGCGAATTAAATTGCTCATTAGGGCATGAAATTCAACAAAATCTAATGCTTGCCAAAGGCCTTGCTAGCGGCGAAAAAATTGAAGATAAAGAAATGCTTCGCCAAGGTCTAACGCAATTGGTACTTCACGAAGTTGGTCATACTTTAGGTCTTAACCACAATATGAAATCATCTATTTTGTGGGATGAAAAAGAAGTACACGACAAAAACAAAACCCAAGGCATAGTAACCGGCTCTGTTATGGATTATGCACCCGCTAACATTGCCCCAATTGGTATGCAGCAAGGTGATATTTTTCAAACAAAACCAGGCCCTTACGATGATTGGGCTATTAACTATGGCTACAGCGTAGCACTTGCAGATGAAGCTGCTGAGCAAGCTAGACTTGAAAAAATACTTGCTCGTTCAAGTGAACATGCCCTTGCCTTTGGTAACGATGCAGACGATATGCGCGCACCAGGTCGTCATATCGATCCACGTGTAATGATTGGTGATTTGTCGTCAAACCCTGCGGCCTATGGCGCAGATCGTATGGCACTAATTAATAAACTATTTACTGAGCTAAAAGATAAAGCAACGGTTAAAGGTGAGTCTTACCAACAGCTTGTTACCTCTGCAAATAGCTTATTTGGTCAGTACCGAGCTCAAGCAGGTGTGGTTTCTCGCCAAATTGGTGGTGTGTACGTTGAGCGTGCTGTAGTGGGTGATGCAAACGCAGATAAACCATTTACACCGGTATCTCTTGAACGTCAAACACAAGCGATGGATATATTAGCCAAGTTTGTATTTGCACCAGACGTACTACAAAACATGCAACCTCTATATAGCTACTTGCAACTGCAACGTCGTGGCTTTAATCACTTTGGTAAAAATGAAGACCCTAAAGCACACAAAATGATTTTAGGTATGCAAAAGTCTGTACTTGCGCAGCTATTACACCCAGCCGTATTACTGCGTATTTCTGATACTGCTTTGTACGGCAATGAATATAGCCTAACTCAGTTTATGCAAGATTTAACCGCTAATATTTTTGTGAAAAGCAAAGATGCAAATTCTATTAGTCACAACTTACAAATTGAGTATGTTAATCAGCTAATCGCAATTGCAGGTCTTGGCAAAGCAAGTAAGTACGATAACTTAGCTAAAACAGCTGCGTTATATCAGCTAACTCAAATAGCCGATACCAGCACTGCTTGGGGTGCAGATACAGCAACTAAAGCGCATAAAAAATATATTGATCGCTTAATTGCAAAAGCACTAGAAGCGTAAAATATCTCTACAAATTGAGTAAACCAAGGCCACGTTTAACGTGGCCTTTTTTATAACTTAATTCACAGATCAAATATAAATAGTGCCTTTTAAATACCTTACAGCATGCCCCGTTAAGGTGACGGTTGTATCACCCACTTCACATAGTAAATACCCGCCTCTGCTTGAAGCCTGATAAGCGCTTAACGTAGTTTTACCCAATTGCTGCGCCCAGTAAGGTGCCAAGCCAGTATGAATAGAGCCTGTTACATAATCTTCGTCGCCACCGCTTGCAGGCCAAAAATAACGAGATATAAAATCATATTCAGCACTTGGAGCAGTGGCCACTACATCAAGTGGATAAAGCGTTTTTAAAAGCTCTGAGCTAGTTTTTAATTCAAGTATATGATCGGCGTTTTCATAAATAACAAAGTAGGCTTGGCGATTTTTAAGCACTTTACTCGGTTGCATAGACAGGCCATCAAGCAGTTGCTGAGGCACATTTTGCACTTCAACCGGTGCTTGTTTTGGAAAGGTCATTGCAAAGCTGCCATCAGCGTTTTTATTAACGATTAGCTCGCCCACCGCATCAGCAATAAAGCGAATTTGCGATATGTTATGCTCTTCACATAAAACATAGGCAGCCGCAAGTGTGGCGTGACCACAAAAATCGATTTCCATTAACGGCGAAAACCAACGAATAACAAAACTTCCATCGTCTTGCAGGCAGGTAAAAGCAGTTTCAGATACGTTATTCTCAGCGCCAATCTTTAGCATTAAATCGTCACTTAACCACGATTCTAGTGGGATCACTGCCGCATAATTACCTTTAAATAACTCATTCGTAAACGCATCAATTTGATGAATAGCTAATTGCACTTTAATCCCCTAAACTATTTTATATACACGCTGAAGGTAAAATTTCTTTTGGTACTGTTGTTTTATTTTCGCCAACCGCTTGCATGCCAGTTACCGGTTCGTCAAACCCACATAACCACGCAATCGGGCTTGTAGGGCTTCCCGTTACAACTGCGGGTCTGAATGTTAAAACTGTATTTTGCAAAAGCTGTGAAGCTTTATTACCCAAACTAATATGAATAGCACCATTATCAACTGTAATACCCGTTACCCGATTACCAATCAAAAATTTACTTGCAGGCACACCTGCTTGTTCATTACTTGCTGGAAAACGCCTGTTTTCAAGATAATAAACCGTAACGTCTTCTCTAATGGCAGCTGCCATTGCAAGTGGGTCAACAAGTTCTGCTCGTTGTATATACTTACTGTATTGAGGTAGCGCAACCGCAGCTAAAATACCAATAATGGACACCACCACCATCAACTCTATTAACGTAAATCCTTTTGTTCTCATAGCACTTCTCCTAGCATAAATAGTGGTTGATAAGCCGCTTTCACAAATAAGCAAATAGACACAACAATGACCAAACCATAAACAATAACGAGCTTACTTATAAAGCTTTTAATATGTGTATTAAGTAACTTTAGCTGCTGCTTTAATAACGCTTTAAATTCTTCTTGGGTTTCTAAACCTAGCAGCTCGCATTGAGCTAAGTGCTGGGTTTGAGGTGTAGAGGCTTTAACACCCTTTTTATGATTACTTGGAAATAATAGCGTGGTAATTAAAGAGTTATGCTCATTAATTAATTGACGAGGAATAAGAAATTTAAATAAACCCGAAAAAGGCTTTAGCTCTGTGAGAGCACTTACATTTTTTAGCTTTAAAATAACGGTAAAAATAACACTCAGCAATAAAACGAGTAAAATAATTGGCACATACCAGTACGTAAAATAATCATCAAATACATGATTTAAAGAAACAGTATGCTTGCTATATATCTCAACAAAAGTAGGCACAACAAAAGACTGATACAACAAAGAGGATAAAACATAAATAACAAATACAAAGGTTAAGTAACTAAGCCAGCCCTTGTGCTCAAACTTAAATTCGTTAACTAATTCCGGTAAACATTGATAATACGTAGCTTGCTTTTGCGATGTTGCTTCATCTTGAGATGCAATTTGCGTCACCAGATTATGCGCTAATTTACTATGCGACCCGCTATTGGCATACATATTTAAATGGGGCGGTGTACTCAGCTCATCTTTTTGCTCTGTACTTAGTGTTTTAGAGCTATTAACACGGCAAATATAGCCAAACTGATTCCAATTCATACTTTATCCTTTTATTAGATAAAGTAATTTGCCATAAATTAGGCTAAATAGGAACTTAAGTAGCTTGTTTTTAAGCCATTACAGGCCGCATTCTATAATATTGCATACAACCAAATTGCACAGCATTGGTAAGCAACAGCATAATAAACATAAGTAAGTGCGCCGTGCTTGGAGCCGCTGTTGTAAGCTCAACAACTAAGCCGCAAATACCAGCAATAAACTGCAAGCTAAAGTAGCGCGCGCTTAAATTACTTACATTACCCGTACGCAATGTTTTATAAGTTTGCGGCATAACACGTACCGAACTCATCACAAGGCCAACATACGTTAAAGCGCTTAATACCGTTGCAGTATCGAGGCTTGAATTCAAAAGCAGTGAAAAAGGCAGTAACGAAAAACCTAGCATAGTAAACAACTGTACCCGTTCTCGTTTAGCTGCGTTATAACGTGCAAAAAAATACAAAATAAGTCCGCTTAACGCACCAGTTACAATAAATGGTAACGCAATATAAAAACGCTCAAAATAAATATTGTAGGTTATAAAATAAAGGCTTTGTGCTAACCCAAACGTCATCATCAATAGTGATAAACCTGAGACACTACGATTTTTTCGAATTTTGTTTAGTAGTGGTAAAAAACTAAAAACCAAAATAAATGAAGACAATATAGGCAAATAATGCGCCAAAGCAACCTCGCTCGTTACATAAATGTTAATTAAAAGCAGAAATAAAAACATTTAATAAACATTTGTTTTAAAAGGCTTTTACTATGAGCGCGGCATTGTAGAGCCGCGTAAATTTAACTCAACTAAATAAGAAATTCTTGTTTTAGGTACTGGCAAGCTAGGTATACAAAAACCGTAGAATTAAGTTCACGGTTTACCGGTTTAATAGAAAGCCTCACCGCCAAACTATTAAATAAAAATGATAGTTGTTATCATGCGCAAGTCATTAACTGCTGTATATAAAACTACCTATGAGAAAAACTCTTTTTAAAATTCACAGTTGGATCGCTCTAATAGCTATCATTCCATTGATTGTTATTAGTATTACAGGGAGCGTATTAGTTTTTAAAAGTGAAATAGATGGCTTACTTATGCCAAGCAGCCACTTTGTTGTAAATGCACTGCCAGAGCGCATGCCAATCGACACGTTAATTGCAAAAACAGAGCATGCTTACCCTGAATATGTAGTAGGTAGTTGGGAAATATTTAACGATGATACAGCTGATCGGGTTTACTTAGTCAAACGCGGCACAGAGCAATGGTATAAGTTTCATTTAAACCAGTATACGGGTGACATTTTGTCTGAACCTGTTGGTACCAGCCATTATTTTACCGATTGGTTTTTAGAACTACATTACACTTTTTTACTGAACGACTTTAAAAACCTGCCAGGGCAAACAGGCACTGTACTAGGCTTCTTTTTTGCTCTGTTTTTATTGGTATTAGGTATTACTGGGCTTATTATTTATCGTAAATTTTGGCAGCGTCTATTTAGTGTGCGCTGGCGTTCAACACTGCAAATTGTACTTAGCGACATTCATAAAATGACGGGGGTTATAGGATCTCCCATCATTATTATTTTAGCTATCACAGGTGGCTACTTTAACTGGGCGGTGTGGTATCACGAAGTTATTGAACACGCAGAGGAAGAGCACTTTGTACTAACCAAAAACTTGCACAGTAGCGAGATTTCGTTCCAACACATACTTGATGACAGTAAAAAACAAATACCCACTTTTAACGGCACGTTTTTAGTTATGCCACTCGAACCTGACGAAAATATTACTTTATTCGGCGAAGTCGATACCGCCAACCCACTTGCTAGTGAGTATGCCAATACGGTTAGCTATAACAAGCTAACAGGCGAGCACATAGCTAACTGGGATATTCGCGAAGTAGGCGTTGGCTGGCAGGTAATTGATAGCTTTAGAAAGCTTCATTTTGGCTACTTTGCAGGGCTAATAAGTAAAATACTGTGGTGCGTAATTGGTTTAAGCCCAGTGTGGCTAGCAGGTACTGGTTTTTACTTATGGTTTACCCGCCGAAAACGTAAAAAACAATCACAAAAAAATCGCTCAAGTAAACGCAGTACAGCAAGTACTTGATTAAAAACCCACCACATTGTAATGTAAAATTTAACAATGGAGTGGGTTTATGATGTTTTATAAAATAGCAGTTTGTATTACCTTTTTATATTTAGTTGGATGTAACACAACTAAGGTTCAGCAAGTAGAACAACAAATAGAGCTTGAACAACTATTAAACCATTCTTTGTTTAATAAACTAGACACACCTTCTGAGTACAGTATTTTCGAGCTGCCAAATGCTGAAAAAGAAAAATTTTTAGCTTATGCCGAAAAACAAAAACAGTCTGAAATCCGTCATGACCGCATTATTTACAACTACCTCGAAAGCAACTTAGCTAACTTTAAATACCACGGCGATACACTTACTTCAGCCCAAGCCTTAAAACTTTCGCAAGGCAACTGCATTAGCTTAGCTGTTTTAACACAAAGCTATGCACAAGCTCTTGGGTTAGAAACGAGCTTTCAAGAAGTAACAAGTCAGCCTGTATACGCAAAAGAAAATAATGTTGTTTATGTAGCAAGCCACTTTAGAACAAGAGTATACGCCCCAAAAGTAGAGAAAAAAGATGATAATATTGTTGAATTTTTCAGAGCGGGCACCTTAATTGATTACTTCCCTACCCGTCGCAGTTTTTATTCAAGCAGCGCAGACTATAACGATTTAGTTTCTAAGTTTTACAGTAATTTAGCTGCAACAGCGCTAGCAGACAAACAGCTGGATATTGCTTACTCACTTATTTTACAAGCAAACAAATACACCCCCAATGATCCTGAATTATTTAATATAGCTGGCATTTTACATCGCCGAGCTGGTGATTTACAAAGCGCTAAAAACATCTATCAAGCAGCACTTAGTAATAACAAAATAAGCATTAATTTAATCAGCAACTATCAGCTTTTAGCTAAAAAGTTAGGCGACAAAGAGCTTGTTAAAGAGCTCACCTCACAATTAGTTAATAAAGAAAAAGACCCATACGAATTACTAGTGATCGCTAAAAACAACTTACAAGCTGGCCACGCTCATCAGGCTAAAGCACACCTTGAACAAGCGATTACTAAAGCGCCTTACATTGCTGAGCTATACTTGGAACTCGCAAAAGTTCGCTATCAACAAGGTAATATTAAACAAACACAAACCTTACTTGAGAAAGCAATTGAACTAGAACGTGATAATCAAAAACTCGATGTATATCAAGCTAAGTTACTATCCTTGCAGATGGATAAGTAACTTAGCCAATTAATATTTATAACGAATAATAAAAGCTCAGCCACGCTCGCATTTCATCTTCAAAACTGTCGCCTTCTACTCGCGACAGTCCCATATTAAACGTTAAATCGTTTACACCTGCTGGCCCCATTCCAAAACTAAAGTCACCTTGGTATTTTAAGCCGTAGCTTTGTGCGTATACGGTATCGTCGAGTTGATGTTGCTTATAATAAAGCCACGGCATGCCTTCTTTAAAGCTAAAGCCGCCACCGTAGCCTTGATAGCGCTTTGCAGTTGCACTGTAAAAAGGCAGCTCAGATGAAAGTACATATTCACTATTTTGCTGCTGATTAATAAGATTTGAGCTAAAGCCACCTAATGCAAGGCTCCTGTCGTCACGTTGCTTTTGAGAAAAGTTTGCATAAAGAGGAATACCAAAAGCTTTACCAAAAATTTTGGCGGCTAAATCATAACCTTGCCAATTATTACTTTTGCCACTGCCATCGTACCAACTCGCATAAATACTTTGGCCTATAGCAAAATCTTGACGATCATATTGCCAATTTTGAGCAACGCCTAAACGCGTCCAATTTTTATGGCTTTGCTTATAATCAGTGTAATTGTAGGCAAGCTCTGGCGTTAAACTTAACTGTCCAAATTTAACGGGATAACTTATTGCGGCAAAACCACCACGGGCATCCATGTCTGCACTTAGACTTTGCTGATACTGGCGCGATGTATCTAAATTGTAGTCAAACAGTGCAAGTTTCAGTTTTACATCAAGCGCATTATATTTTGCCTGCACATAACCACCGTGCAATGCCCCATCGTGTAAATCAGTGCTATAACCCGCTTGTAAGTCGAGCTGCTTTAATAAGTCGCTACTTTTAATGCTTAAATCTAACAAACTGGTAGAAGCCGAATAATATTGAGAGCCAATCGCGAAAGTAGCGTGCTGGTCGAGCACGTTGTAATTTGTTTGCTCTGTAGTTTCGTGCTTATATATTTTAGCTTTTGGAAGTGTATGTTCGTTTACTATTAGCAGCGGTGCTTTTTTGTTAGCTGCAAACTCAGTAACTACAGTGCTTTTTATAGCTTTTGGCAGTGTTTTTACATTTGGCCCATCTGCAGTTATCGAAAAATAGAGTAACGAGCCATCAGCCATTTCAATTGGGTGGGCAACGGCCTCTTGCCCTTGGGTTAACTTGGTGAGTGTTTTACTCTCTAAGTTGTAGTTATAAATATCGGTGGCGCTATTTAAGCCTGCAACAAAGTAAATTGACTCGCCATTAAGACTAAAGCTTGGCTGACTTAAATATTGATACCCGTTTGGCATAGGTACTGATAGCTGTTGTTCGCCGCTTATACCTTGTATATACAATTGCCAATTTTCATTTAATGACGTTGATAAATAAGCTAATTTAGTTTCATCAGGACTGAGTATTGGGTAATCGTAAGTTGTCTCAAGGCTTTTTGTAAATAATGGTGTGATGGTTTGCGTATTGAGGTCAACCTTTACTAATTCAGAGTAGCCATCTCTTATTTGCTCGCCATACAAGGTTTCGCCGTTACTGGTTACGCTAAATCGTCGTATACCAGCAAGTTCGGTAAGTTGTGTAATATTTCCAGTGTCAGTGTTATAGCTAAATATGTCAGACACTTTGTTATAAATACCCGACTCTTCATTGCTGTACGCATTGAAATATAACGTTGTGTTATTTACCCATTGAGGATTTGCAATACCGGCTCGGTTAATTTGATTAAGCACCTGTTTTTGTTCGCGCTTAAACACACTGGGCGCTGTATCGGGAATATCTTGTGCATCGTTTTCGAGTAGCTCTTTTTGCGCTTTAGTAAACTCTTCTTGCGCTTTAATGTTGTCATCAGTGCTATAAATTATAAGCTTGGTATTACTCTCTTTATCTCGCTCAACAATCGCAATTTTACTACCATCTTTTGAAAGTACTGGGTTACTTGCATATAAGTTAAGCTCAAGCCAAAGTTCACTATTAAGTAACGGCTCCCCTTGCTCTATTTGCATTGCTTTATAGGTATATTCAGCTATAAATCGGCGATATAGCTTGGCTGCACTTTGCCCAAACACACCGCTAAATGCCTCATCAAAATTCCGCGTTTTTACGCCTTGCATTCGCGTCCAAACACTATCGAGTGTTTGTTCTGAATAGTTTTTCTCTAACCAATTTAAAAAGCGACTACCCATTAAATACGCCATTGAGCCGCCCATAAAGCCCTGCTCGCCATTTAACTGCCCATAGGTTGGCAGTGCGCCCTGTTGAGCAAATTCTCGCAGTATTGACTCTGAGTAGTTATCAAATAAACGTCCACGACCCGTCATTTTAGACTCAATCAATGTGGCATAACCTTCGGCTACCCAGCGCGGCGTATCACTGTAGGTTAAGTCGTATAAATCCCATATACCACGTACTTTCTGCTGCCAGTGATTGCGTGTAGGCTGTGCTAAGTGCACTAAGTGAATATATTCATGCAGTACAAGTAACTGCTGCCAGCCAGAGCTGTTTGATATAACTGTGTCGGATTGTGGTGGGGTTGTAAAAAGTGCCATTACAGGGTTACTTGAGGTAGGTAGCGCAAAGCCGTTTGCTGCATTTAGGGGATCAAACACCACTACATCAACTGTTTTATCAAGTGCTCTGTTTTGCTGCTCAAGCACTTTGGTGCGAACTATTTCAAGCTCTGTTGCAGTTGATTTAGCAAAATCAGCATGCTCAATACTGTAGTGAATATTAAAGTGTTCGGTATGAATAGTTTGCCAATCGGCTGCAAAGCTTGGTGCTGCTAGTAATAAAGCTGATGCGATAAGTGTTTTTTTCATGAGCGTCCCTAAAAGAATTCCTTAATACCATCTAGGGTATTATTAAATGTCTTTCATGGGCAGTAAGAAAGTGTAATAAAGCATGTGCAAATGTGTATTTACACATGTTTTACTAGGGGAGTTTACATCCAGCTGCGAGTATCTGACTCAATCTGCTTAATTGTAAAATCAATAATAAAGTCAGCATCTTGCTGCTTTATGTAGGGCATAAATGCAAACCCTGAAGCAAGTTGTATATACAGGCTTTTTAAGCCTGATTTTCTCATTAAGTATGTACTTATACTGCGTGCACTTTGCGCTTTATAAAGCTCAAAAACACGGTAATGAACGCCAATCATACCTTTGCGTACAACCATATAAAATCGGCCATTATCCTCATGCATGTAATAACCATAACGCTGATACGATAAAGTTACCAAGCCAGAAAACACCACCAAAACACCAAGGCTAATCAAAGTATTAATATCAGCAATAAAACAAAAGCCAAACACTAATGCACTGGGTAACAATGAATAAAAGCCTAAATTTTTATACAAAAGCGCTCGCTCTGCGCGCTTAAAAGCGAGTTTTTTACTATTAAACCACGGGTAAATCCATTGGCATACACTATCAACTTGTTCGCTATTTAATACAGGTAATACTAAGGTTTGTTTATTTTTTTTAGCCGCAACACCGGCTGCTATTCCGCCGCTACTTGCTTGCAAGCACTCAACGGTAAATCGCTTTAGTAATCGCCCCATTAGGTTTTGCTTAATAACAATAGATTGCACTTTATCCATGCTCATCGAAAGCTGATGACGCTCTAATAAGCCAGCAATACGTTTAAATTTTTGACCTTTA
Source organism: Pseudoalteromonas sp. NGC95 (assembly GCF_015864705.1). Lineage (NCBI taxonomy): Bacteria > Pseudomonadati > Pseudomonadota > Gammaproteobacteria > Alteromonadales > Pseudoalteromonadaceae > Pseudoalteromonas > Pseudoalteromonas sp. NGC95. Next base: position 32,235 of record NZ_JADYWR010000026.1, on the reverse strand, counting down.
AAATAAAGCTCAAAGTTATAAAAACGAATAAGCGACATAGTCACCGATAGCATTACAGCCACCAAAACTAACAAAACAATTAAGGTGATCATCGCAAAAGTAGCAGCGCTGGCCAGCATACCAAGCTCTTGTTGGTAAAAGCCTTCTACTTTCGCAATAATTTGCTTCTCTAAAAAATCAACAATCAGGTTTATAAAAGGGGCCAAAGCAGCGATTGCTAAAATAGCCATATTCGACATCAAACCAAATTTGGCTATTTCTTTATTGCTAATGCTTAGGCTGTTTTCGATAGTGTCTGTTTCGCTTTGTTCAGTATTTGGTGCTTCTTGCTGTTGCTGCGCTTTAAAATCAAATATTTGTTTACGCATTTGCTGTGCGTAATCTTTAGTGACGCCAGGTAAGACAACTTCTTGTGACACACTGCCAGCAGCATCAAAAATACAATTAACTAAGTTTACAGGGGTAAAATAAAATGGCTCGGCAATATTAACGTTTTGCACACGGCCAAATTTAAGCGTAAGTCGCTCTTTTTTAAATACACCTTTGTTAAGCAATATTTCGTTGTCGCTACTAATACAAAACTTAAAATTTAAATAATATAAAAATGAGTAAATAAGCAACGAAATTAGCGCAATCCCACCTGCAACCTGCGCCCAAAACAACTTATTTTCTACTTGAGTAACAAACACGACAAGCATAGGCAGTAAGTTTAAAAGGCCATCTTTTACAAAGCGCACACTAAAGTGCACAACAAAGTATAAAAGCGCCCAGGGCGATACTTTTTGCCAGTAAATAGGGCTCGCTTTATCTTCGATAGTTGCATTACTCATCGACTAAAGCTGCCTGAGTAGTTGCGTCGTCTTGGCGGTAGTTTTGTACAAATTGGCGCATATTTTTACAATCATCATGGGTTAGCCCACTAATTTGTAAATCGGCACTTACACCGCCAGCGCTAAATAATTTAATACTCGCAAGGCTAAGCTTTCGCTCTATTGGCCCTTGGTGTATTTCCATATGCTGTACACGCGCTAAAGGTAATACCGTCACTTGTTGCCAAATAACGCCTTTTTTAAAAGCAATGTCATGATTTCGCACTGCAAAACCTCGTAACCTCACACTTATCATGTTGTACGCCATAGATACGGCCACCAAAATAGGCATACCAATTAGCAAATACGTTTGTGCATTATTAGCAAAGGCTTCATTAAAATAACAAACAGCAATAAGCGCTCCAATTAGCGGTATATAAAACAGAAGCGAGCTAAGCTGTGTATGTAATAAGGCTTTATCAGCCAATGGCTTAAAGCTAATATCACTATGCTTTGGTAAATCCATTATTTGTTGATTGTTAAACACTATTTGTCCCTATTTCTGCTTTTAATTATGGCTAGCTTACCAACTAATGGTGGTTATTAAGGTGTGGCTTTGTTTTGGCTCAAGCGTTACTTTATCTGTCAGTACATTAGCAGCCTCTAAGCAGAGCATTGTTTTATACTCATCGTCAGCAAAGTTAGATAAGCGTTTTGATTTTTCTATCCATGGGTTCCACAGTACACACGAACTTGAGTTTTCGCGGCTCACATTAATAACACCTTCTGGCGTATTAATGGTTTGCACTGTACTTGCTTGTGTATAAACCATATCGGTTTCGCGATTAAAGCTTACAACATCATTTTGTACAAATGGCCCTTCACTAAACTCAATATATTGCGCGCCTTGCAAACCATCTACATGGGTATTTGTAATGTCTGATGTAGGAAAATAGGTATGTAGCGCTTGAGTAAAGCTAAATGGCGCACTCCCTAAGTTAGCGGTCGTTAAGCGAACCTGTAATTTATCGCTTAATACAAACTCAACTTTTAATGCTGACTGATGTGGCCAATACGTCGTATTAACAAGCTTCATGGGTAGCTTTAAACTAACTGTAATTTGCTCATCAGATTCGTGTACTTCATCAGCTTGCCACACACTTGTGCGCGCAAAACCATGGGCAGGCCAGCCATCATTAGCGTGTGTACCAAACCACGGCCAACAAATAGGAATACCACCTCGAATACTTGCCCCTTCTTGATAAGTTTCGTCTTGTGATACCCATATAAGTGGCTTGTTATTTTTAGGGATAAACTCGGTAATTTGCCCACCTTGCAAAAATATTTTTGCATCGCACTTTGAGCTAGCTATTTTAATAAACTCAAGACCGGTTTCGCTTTGCTCAATGCTAACTGATGGCGATAATTTCATACCTTCCCCTATAATACTGATACTAAAGATTTTTAATATTTGTGCAGAAACAATAATGCATGCTTAAAGTATACGCTATTGATATTAAATATTGATTGCTGAATTTGTTCATTGCCGATTAATACATGTACAGTAAACTCACAAACAATTACTTTGTACTAACAGCTGTAAATGAATAATACTAAAGTCTATACAATAAGACTTGCCAATTATTCACAACATACGTACTGTGCGCAACTTAATGCACACAAGATGCTAAGAAAATTTACTATAATTTAAACAATATAATTTTACATTAGTTACTGCTCTAACTATTAAAAACCAACAAAAGCGGCCTAATGTGCAATATATTGTTTGAATTCAATTTATTTGATGTGTAACATTTCGCGATTACGGCAAACTACCGCCCCATCGATGAGATAAGCAAATGCAAAAATATGACGAGTTATTGGTTTCTTTACGTAAAGTGATCCGCGCGATTGACTTACATTCTAAGCAGCTAAATAAAACTTCGGGTTTAACTGGCCCACAATTGCTTATAATGCAAGAAGTTAAAAAAACCGATGGAATAACGGCGAGCCGTATTGCTCAAAACGTAAATTTAAGCCCAGCAACGGTCACCAATATTCTCGACAGAATAGAAAGCAGAAACTTAGTAACACGCGTACGCAGTCAAATGGATAAACGCAGAGTGAGCTTATACCTCACCGATAAAGGAAAAGAGTTACTTGATAAAGCACCTCAGCCACTGCAAGAACACTTTATTGAAAAGTTTTCTGCGCTTGCTGAGTGGGAACAGAGCCTTTTACTCTCATCAATGCAGCGTGTAGCCGCGATGATGGATGCAGATAAATTAGATGCATCGCCCCTTCTAGAAGTTGGTGCACTTACTCAAGCTCCTAAAGAATAAACAATAAAAAAAATACATAGTTTTGTACTTACTCTAAACGTAAGGCGTTTTTTGACGTCTTGAATTTTTTATTTTTTAATCACAAGCAGAGCGGCTATTATGACTAAACTCTCAAAATTAACACTAGCACTAGTCCTAGGTGGTGTTACAAGCACTTCTTATGCGTCTGATGATCTAGACACACTACAAAGCCAACTTAAACAGCTAAAGCAACAAATGCAATTGCTTGAAAATAAGTTAGCTGATGAAAAAACAAAACAACAGCAAATTAATAAGCAGCACGAACAACAAGTTGCAAACATCAGTAAAAAATCTGATCAAAAAGTAGTTGAAGTTGCCGCAGCTGAACCTGAGAAAAAAGATGAAGGCATTAAAGTTGGTGGAGCAATACGCTTTAATTACAGCACCAACACATACGATGAAGATACCCAAGATCGCGGTGGCGATTTTGATTTTGATATTTTCCGTATAAATGTATCTGGTGAGATTAACGATATTTCACTTAACGGCGAAATACGTTTTTACGATTACATGACCGTTGTTAAGTATGCTTACTTAGGTTACGAGTTTGCAGATGGCTGGGAAGGACAAGCAGGTATTGCACCCGTGCCTTTTGGTAATGGCCCATACAACTCACACAGCTACTTTTTCAGTACTAATTATTACGTAGGTCTAGAAGACGATTTTGACTTAGGTGTAGTAGTAAAACGTAAACTTAAAGATAACTGGAAACTAGACCTAGGCTTTTTCAAAAATGACGAACGTGGCGGAGTAGAAAGTTCAACAGATATTAACCATCGTTACTCTTACGACATTATTGGTAGTCGTTCAGCAGAGGAAGGTACATACGATGCTCCAGGCTCTCGCATAGGTGAATACAATACCTTTGCAGGGCGTGCAACTTATCAAATTGAGCACAGCAAAAACGTAACTACCGATGTGGGTGTATCACTATTAAGTGGTGGCTTACATGACGGTAACGACCGTGCAGGTAACTACGGTGCATGGGCACTTCATGTTGATAGCACAATTAACAACTGGAATATCCAATTTCAACACGGTGAATACGACTACGACCTAGACGACAGTAACGACCGCTTTGTTGTTGGCGCATATAATTATTACGATACCGTATCTAGCGAAGCAACTATGAATAACTTTAACGTTGCTTATAATTACTCGCTTGATTGGGGCCCAGTTACCGACATTCAATTTTACAACGATTACGGCATTATTTATGACAAGTCTGACGACAGCGCAGATACATGGATGAACGTAACAGGTATGAGTGTTGCTGCAGGTGGTTTCTTTAGTTACTTCGACTTTATTCAAGCACGTAACCAGCCATTTATTGGCGGAACAATTATTGGTGATGGCGATACAGAACGTCGCTTCAACATAAATATTGGTTACTACTTCTAAACTGTTAACCGCATTTATTTTTAAAAGGGCAAACTTAGTTTGCCCTTTTTTATTGATTTTAAGCTTCGAATTAATAGCTATTTAGCCTACAATTAGAGATACCATAACACGCCTAAAAAGAGCCTAAGTGAATATAAAAGCAGTGTTTATTTGTTATAAAAACTTATGGTTTAAAGCGCTTGGCTTAATACTTGTAGCCTTGGGTATTATTGGCATTGTGTTACCGGTCATGCCTACCACTATATTTTTTATTTTAGCGCTCACCTGCTTTACTCGCTCATCACCCGCGCTTGAACAATGGCTGTTAAACCACCCTCGTTACGGTGTAACTCTGCAGCAGTGGCAAGCTCATAAAGTAGTACCTGTTAAAGCCAAATGCTACGCCGCCATTGGCATGTTAATTGGATTTATATTTTTACTGTACTCAGCCGCCCCTATTTGGGTTATTTATCTCGTTGCAGTAATAGAAGTATCGGTAATGATTTACCTTATTTTAAGACCCTCCAGCTCTCCTAAGCATTAAATATTCATTTTTTACCTGCATACCACCTTTGTTTTAAAGTTTTTATGTAAAGATAAGTAAGTAAATTTGTAATAGCTAATGCAAATCATTATCATGTTGTAAATTTAATTTATTTACTGTTTTTATGTCGTTTATTAACAAGCGGGCTTTGTATAGCACAAGTCGTGCTCTACATATTTATATTTCTACAGCTTTGTTTTTTTTGCTTATTTTATTTTGCGTTAGCGGCATTGTGCTTAATCACGTTGATTGGCTTAAAAATGATAAAAATAACGGTCAAGTAACTGCAACAATTCCAGTAGAGCTAGTTACTAAAGCAAATAAGCAGTTAAGTACGCTGCCAACGCTTTACCCAGAAATAGAAGCTTACTTAGCCGAGCAATATGCACTTACAAAAGTAAAAAGCATTGAGTGGGAAAAAGAAGACGCGCTCGTCATGCTCGACTACCCACTGCCTGCAGGGTTTGCCTACGCAGAGCTTGATTTTACAACTGGCGAGCTAAATCTTGATTACCAAACAGGTGGTTTTTTAAGCCTTATTGGCGACTTACATAAAGGCCGCCACAGCGGTGAAGTATGGAGTTGGGTAATTGATATATCTGCCGTACTAATGATTTTATTTGCCATCACCGGCATGATTATTTTGTTTCAAAACAGAAAAAAACGCTTAGCAGGAATATGGATAACCATACTAGGAGTCGCAACTCCACTGGTTATTTATTTATGTTGGGTTCCACAAATAAAAGGAGTGTCTTAATGGTTAAATTTAAATTATTTATAAGCGCCGCATTACTGCTCGTAGCTGTGTTTTTTCAAACAACGGCGCATGCGCAAACACCACAGCTAGAGGTTGAATTAACGCTTCCCGACTTAGAAGTACAACCGTATCACCGTCCATACGTTGCAGTTTGGCTTGAAACACCAGAGCGCAAACACGTTACAACGCTTGCACTTTGGGTACAAAAAGCAGAATGGTTTAAAGACTTACGCCAATGGTGGCGTAAAGCCGGTAAAAGCGATGCCAACTTTGACGGCATTAGCGGCGCAACAAAACGCGCGGGTACTTACACTATAAATTGGCAAGGTAACGATTTAGACGGTAACCCAGTAAAACCAGGTAAATACTTACTAAATATTGAAGTTGTACGCGAAGAAGGCGGCAGAGATTACACCCGCGTTGAGCTCGATTTAACAAAGTCGGGAAAAATTACAATTGATGGTAAAAACGAGTTTTCACAAAGTTTCGTCACTGTAAGCACTAAGTAGCACCTATTTATTACTAGAATTTAAGCAAAGGAAAAATAATGAAAATTAATTTATTAAAAACTGCATTAATCGGCGCATTGAGCTTATCTGCTTTAGTGTCAACTTCAGCAAATGCACACGGACGTTGGTTACTACCTTCGCATACATCTTTATCAGGCGATAAAGCGCATTACGTAATGATTGACGCAAGTATTTCAAACGAAATTTTTGCACCAGACAAAGCCTTTAAACCTAAAGAAAAAGGCGCCGAGTACGACGACACATTATTAATGGCACTTGCGCCTAATGGTGAGCCAGTATCTGAAACCATCCGTGCTTATTACTTAAAACGTAAAAGCTCAGCTGCGGTAAGCTTAACAGAGCAAGGCACTTATCACATTGCAATGACCCAAAAGCCAATGTACATGACCTTCTATAAAAACGAAGAAGGTAAGCGCAAACGCGTATTTGGTAAAAAAACAGACGCCGAGTTACCTAGCAATGCAAAAGATGTAACTACAACGAAGGTTGTTTCAACAGTAGATACATTTGTAAGCCGAAATGGCACCTCAAAGCCTGCCCTGCTAGGTTTAGGCTTAGAGCTTAGTGGCCCAACGCATCCAAACGATTTATTTGTAGGCGAAAGCGCTAAGTTTCAGCTTTTACAAGATGGTAAATCTGCTGGTGAAGGCATTGAAGTAAGTATTTTAAAAGGCGACACACGCTACCGTAACGACCGTGGCGAATTAAAAGTAACGACCGATAAAGAAGGTATGTTTACAATTACGTGGAAAGAACCAGGCCTATACCTAATCGAAACTTCTAACAAGGTTACCGTAAATGAAGAAGGCGTAGATGCAGGACGTTATGCATTATTTACAACGCTTGAAGTTGCCCCTGAATAATTTAAATCACTAAATTTAAAAAATTGAAAGGCCAAGCATTTGCTTGGCCTTTTTACGTCTTACTAACTTTTATCTAAAATTCCCTTGAATTCGCAACCATTCGACACAAGATTGCAACTACAACGATCCAAACGCCTATATCGCGCGTAAACAGTGACCTTATGTGTTAACAACTTAGAATATCTTAGATAGTTTTTATCTTTGCACTAGGGTAGTCGCTTCTATATGATGCGCTCCTTTTCGACTAGCAGCTCTTGGGGAACAATTAATGACTTTTAAGCGTTTATCTGCAAATAAACTAGCACTTAGCTTGGCCGTTACCACTGCACTTAGCACACCTTACTCTATGGCCGTTGCCGCAGAGCAAGATAATCAAGCAGAAAAGAATATCGAAGTAATTTCGGTTACCGGTACTCGCAGAAGCTTACGCAGTATTGCCGAAAGTACGGTACCCGTAGACATTATTACCAGCGGTGATATGCAAAGTACGGGTCAGCTAGAAATAAGCCAAATACTAGCAAACCAAGTACCTAGCTTTAACTACCCAAGTGCCACTATGGGTGATGGTACTGACCATGCAAAACCAGCTGTTTTACGTGGATTAGCACCCGATCACACATTAGTACTTATAAACGGTAAGCGCCGCCACGCTGGTGCACTATTAAACTTAGCGGGCGTTGTTGGCCGAGGCTCTACAGCTGTTGATTTGAACATGATTCCAACCTCTGCAATTAAACGTGTTGAAGTACTACGTGACGGTGCAGCCGCACAGTACGGCTCTGATGCAATTGCTGGGGTAATTAACATTGTACTTAAAGATGCCTCAGAAGGCGGTAGCGTTAGCGTAACGTACGGTAAATACGACACTCAAATGTCTGGTGTATCTCAGCTAGACAGCACCTATGCAGACGCAAACGGCGACTTAGCCTTTAATACCGGTGGCGACAGAGAAGTAAACGACGGTGCAACACGCACTGTTAGTGCAAACTCTGGTTTTGCGTTATCTGATAACGGCTTTGTAAACGTATCAATTGAATACCGTGATAACGACTCAACGCAACGCTCAGGCTTTGACCCACGCGAACAATACAGTCGCCTTGATGATGGCAGCCTAGACCCACGTGAATTTACTATCGATCGTTACAACCACCGCTTTGGTAAAGCAGACCTTGAAGATTACGCGTTGTTTTACAACATGGGTTACGATTTAGATAACGGCTTAAACCTTTATTCATTTGGTAGCTACTCAAAGCGTGAAGGTAATTCAGGTGGTTTTTACCGCCGAGCAAAAGACAGCCGTAACGTTTTAGAAGTGTACCCAGATGGCTTTTTGCCGCAAATTGAAACAGACGTACAAGACTACTCATTTGCACTGGGCTTACAAGGCGAAACTAACGACTGGACATGGGATGTAAGTACCAACTACGGCCGCAACGACTTTGGTTTCGGTGTTGTAAATAGCATTAATACATCACTAGGTGCCGACAGCCCAACCGAATTTGACAACGGTGCATTGGTTTACGATCAGTTTTTAGTAAACGCAACAGCCAATACCACTCTCGATTTAGGCTTACCTGATGACGTATTTTTTACCGTAGGTACTGAATATCGCCACGAAAGCTACAAAATAGAAGAAGGCGAAGAAGCGTCTTACATCACCGCACTTGATAGCGATGGTAACCCAATTGCAGCCGGTGGCGCGCAAGTACTTGCTGGTTTTGGACCAGAAAGTGCGACTGACGAAAGCCGTCATAACATCGCTTTATTTGTTGAGTTTGATACCTACTTAACAGAAAAATGGAACGTAGTTTTAGCGGGTCGTTATGAAGATTACAGCGACTTTGGTGACACATTTACTTCTAAGCTTGCTTCGCGTTACAGCATTACTGAAAACCTATCGCTGCGCGGTGCAATTAGCACAGGTTTCCGTGCGCCATCTTTAGCGCAAAGCTCGTACCGCCAAATATCAACCGTACTTGAAAACAACCAACCATTTGAAGTTGGTCTATTCCCAACCGATTCTGCAGCAGCACAAGCACTAGGTGCTCAGCCATTAGATGCTGAAGAGTCAGTAAACGTTACAGCAGGCTTTATTTACACTCAAGGCAGCTTTAGCTTAACTGTTGATGCGTACCGTATTGATATTGATGACCGTATTGTATTGTCTGAAAACTTAGAAGGCGATGCAGTTGTTGAAATACTACAAAATGCCGGTGAGCTAAATACCGAAAGCGTACGTTACTTTACCAATGCTATCGACTCACGCACGCAAGGTGTAGATATAGTTGCCACTTATAACCTAGATTTAGACAACTTAGGTGATTTACGCCTAAACGTAGCCGCTAACTTTAACGATACCGAAGTAACGCACGTAAACGACAACCCAGCACAGCTTAACTCACTAGGTGACGACTACGTAGTGTTTGCGCGTCGTGAAGTAGGTCGCTTTGAAGAAGGCACGCCAGATAGCAAATGGAACCTATCTGCAGTGTGGAACTTTAACGAATGGCAAACAACGCTTCGTGCCACACGTTATGGTGAAGTCGCTGATATATCAACAACAGCCGATCGCGATGAATACTTAGACCCTAAGTGGATCACCGACCTAGAAGTGGCATACCGTCCAGACGAATATTGGAAATTTGCCGTTGGTGCAAACAACTTGTTCGATCAGTACCCACAAGCCACCGTGGATAACATTGGTTACTCTGACTTTGGCCAAATATTCCCGTACACGCCGTATGCGCCGTACGGATTAGACGGGCGTTTCCTATACGGTAACATTACTTACAGCTTTTAATAATTAACCTAAAAGCAAACACTTAAAAAGGATGCCATGCGCATTAATGCCGTTCACTTAAGGTGAGCGGCTTTATTGAATCACAACAAAAGTGGCCTATTAAATAAATTGAAGATATTAAAAAAACTAGCATGCTCTACTCCATCTGAACTATCTATTTTTAAATTATCTCACATACCGATATTCAGGCTATAAACCTAGAAAGGGTTAAAAACCATGCCGCAAGGTGTTTTTTTGCACTATTAAATTTCAATGGTGCACAAGGGCAAACCCAGCAATTACATTTAACAATAAATTGAAAATAATTTAAATTCATAACCTTACATTGCGTTAGGCACTGTTTCACTATGACTTATACGAAAGTGAGCTTATATTAACATCGAACAAGAGACTTTATAAAGGCAAGAAGAAGAGATTTAAAAGCCCTTTTCAGGGCTGTATTTTTGTGCGTTTCTGAAGCTAAATTATTTGTTTTCGCTCTTTGACATACTCAAGCACCTTGTGCAACGGAGCTAATCTCTTATTGTTAGATCTGATTGCCAGAGTAGTTATGCCTATAAACCCACCGATAAAAAGAAGGTAACCGGCATCCTCGCTTTTAGTCATAAAGTACGTAATAAGTGAACCTACCCCTCCAACGATTATCCAAAGTAATGAAAAAGATATTAGCTGCATAGTAAACACTACCTTCATGGCCGTTAACGCAGGTTTGATCTCTACGTCAGAAATATGGTCAAATTTTCCCGCTTCAGTGGTGATACCTAAGATGGTTCTTTTTAATGTTGAGCGCTCTTTTAATTCTATGTAATCAAACGTAAACTCTTCACCAATTCCATGCACAAGATGCCTATTTATAACGTCGGGCACTTGCATGTTGCCATATTTAACACCGTCAATTTCCAAGTAATCATAGACATTTAAAGTAGTTTTATCCGTTACTTGCCTATGACTTTCAGTTATGTCGGTGAGCTTACCTTTAAGTTGTTGTATCATTTTAAAAACCTTATTTATTAATAACTTAAGAACAAACTAATCTGAAACAATTGTTGCTATACCACTAAAAAGCGAAAAGAGTGCTTCAGCAGATGTATAGTTGAATTTATCAAATATTAAAAATTACGCTACAGAATGGATTTTATGAAACGAGCAGAGGTTTTCTTGGCTTTAGCCATAAAAATAATCCATTACTTTTTAGCAAAAAAAATATTGTAGAAGAAAATGATCACCTAAAGCACTTTATTGCTACATATTAAATATAGCATACAACTTTAGCATTGCAGCGTGTCAGAAGAATTATTTTTAGATGTGTTTTTGTTTAGAGCACACGCAAATATAGAAGCTAAAAGGCTGGGCAGAATTATATAGTTGCTATTAACCATAGCGAGCAGCAATAAAGCAGCATTGGTTTTACTAGTTACGCCTAATTAGTGCATAAAACCCTCCAGCTAATGCAAACAGGATTAAAGAAATACTACTAATGTTGCAATTTGAATTGGAGGGCATTCAAAATTCCATACTCAGGGTAAGCAGCTGACAGAGTTTACTTATAATGGATTTATCAAATTCAACACCTGCCTTTTCTGGTTAAAAAATCAATTGTAACAGCTTGCTGGTTCACTTGCACAAGCAACTCAAGCCTACTCTCATTGATGCCATGCGCATCTTTTTTTAATTACTTCTTAGTGTATTTAGCCACTTATTAGTAAATCTGCTTTTCATAAACACACCCTACATTAATAAAAATAACAACTTATAATTGGTCTCATTTTTGCTTTATATTGTTTATATAAATACAAACAATAAATACCAAAGGACTAAACATGAGCTCATCAACTGTATCTAACATTACAAAACCACTTTCGCTTATTGGCGGAATTTTATTATTAAGTGGCTGTGTATTTCATATATCGCCAAGCGTGGCCTCTGTAAAACAAACCAAGCAACTGTCATTACCGAGCAAAAATCTTGAGTATTTAAATTTGTTAAGCGGTGCAGGTAGCCTTGAAATAAAAGGCTCAAAAACAGCCACCAGCATTAGTGTTAACGCCACCATTTACACAGCCGATATTGAAGACGAATACGAGCTAACGCTCGAGCAAAACGGTAAACAGGCAAAACTTGTTGCCCAAAATAAAAGCCGTAATGGTATTAGCTTTTACAATGGTCAGTCTCCACATATTGATTTAGTGGTTACTGTGCCAAGTAATCTAAATTTAGATATTGATGATGGCTCTGGCGACATTTTAATAAATGCTATGCAAAGCAATATTGATGTAAAAGACAGCTCAGGAGATTTAACTATAAGCGGTGCTAAAAACCTAACTGTTGACGATGGCTCAGGTGAAGTAAACCTTGAAAACATCGCAGGTAATTTAGAATTAACCGACGGCTCTGGCAGTATTCACATTAACAACGTAAGCAGCAATGCAACTATTGACGATGGTTCTGGCGAAATGCACGTGAGCAACATAAGTGGTTCGCTAAACGTTGAAGATGGATCGGGTGATTTAGTGATAAGCCATATTAGCGGTGCTGTTAATGTGGATGATAACTCTGGCGACATGGTCATTGAGCATATTGGTTCAAGCGTAACAATTGAAGACGGTTCGGGTGATATTCGCGTTAACCATGCAAAAGGGCTGACTATTACTGAGTCGGGCTCGGGCGATGTAAGTATCGATAATATTAGCGGTTCAGTAAAAGTAGCTGACTAACAGTATGAGCTAAAAATAACGTATTTTCAGCCACATGAATTATTGTATTTTATAAGAACCTAAGTCATTCTATTTATGCTCAAATACCTTGAGCATAAATAGAATGACTTAGGATAAACGCGTGTTAGAAATTGCTTTAATTTATTTAGCAGCAGCCATAGTAGCTGTCCCTATTGCAAAACGAGTCGGACTTGGCTCTGTGTTAGGTTATTTAATTGCCGGAATACTCATTGGCCCTTATGCGCTGGGTGTTGTGGGCGATCAAACCGATGTAATGCACTTCGCTGAGTTTGGCGTAGTAATGATGCTGTTTTTAGTGGGCCTTGAGCTACAACCTTCGCGTTTATGGACATTACGCCACTCTATTTTAGGGCTTGGTGGCTTACAGGTTGTGCTATCGGCAGCGGCTATATTTGCATTTTGTTATTGGTTTTTTGCCATGCATTGGCAAACTGCACTCGCCATTGGTTTAATGCTCGCGCTCTCCTCTACGGCTATTGTGCTGCAAAGCCTTGAAGAAAAAGGCTGGCTAAAGCAAGAAGCCGGACAAAACGCTTTTTCGGTATTGCTGTTTCAAGACATCGCAATTATTCCTATTTTAGCCTTATTACCACTGCTTGCATTTGCCCCGCAAACTAGCACAAAAGAAATCAGCGATTCGATTATTGCAAGCTGGCCTGTATGGCAACAAGTATGTGTATCGGTCGCGGTTATTGCCGCTATTATTGCCGGCGGTAAATATGTATCGGCGCCGTTATTTAGATACATTGCCCAAACACACATGCGTGAAATATTTACTATTTTTGCACTCTTTTTAGTGGTCGCTATTGCGCTAGTTATGCAAAGTATTGGTTTATCGCCTGCGCTGGGGACTTTTTTAGCCGGCGTTGTACTTGCCGAGAGTGAATTTAGACACGAATTAGAAGCCGATATAGAACCCTTTAAAGGCTTACTTTTAGGATTGTTTTTTATAACTGTTGGCGCATCAATTAACTTTGAACTGCTATTTAACGAGTTTAGTACTGTTATTGGCTTAGTGGTTTTACTTATTGTAGTTAAAGCCTGCATTTTATTTGCCCTTGCCGTTACCTTTAAAATTAACAGTAAACAGCAGTTATTATTTGCCTTAGCGCTTGCCCAAGGGGGTGAATTTGCCTTTGTACTTTTAAGCGTAACCACCACCTTAAGTATTTTAACGCCCGAGCAAACCAGCCTTGTTACCTTAGTTGTGGCGGTATCAATGCTAATAGCGCCGTTATTACTTATGGTTTATGAACAAATACAAAAACGCAGCAGCAGTGCTCTGCCTGAGTTTGATAAGCCAGAGCAAATTAGCACCGCTAAGCACGTAATTATTGCGGGCTACGGGCGTTTTGGTCAAATTATGGGGCGTTTACTGCACGCGCAAGGTTACGAAATTACCGTACTTGACCACAGCCCTAGCCAAATAGAATTACTACGCCGTTTTGGCAATACCGTATTTTATGGCGATGCCGCACGCCAAGAACTCCTTGAAGCCGCAGGCGCGCACACCGCGCAGATGCTAGTAATTGCAATTGATAACCCCGATAAAACCATTGAGATAATTAAGCTCGCGCATAAAAACTACCCGCAGCTTAAAATAGTTGCTCGCGCAATCGACCGCCGCCATGCGTATCAGTTACTTAATTTAAAAGTAGATGCGTTTAACCGCGAAACAGTCGACTCGGCTATTAACCTTGCCGTAGAAGCACTCGAGTTACTAGGTAACACTAAGCAAGATGCAGAGCGTGCTGGTAAGCTGTTTAGAGACCACGACCGCGCTGCAGTACTGCAACTTGCTGCATTATGGGGAGACGACGCCAGCTACGGCGTAGCAGTTCGCCAACGTATGGAAGATTTAAAACAAGTGCTGCAACAAGATAAACAAGCACAAAGCGATTTAAATACCTGCGACAGCGGCGATTGCGAAGACGGCTTAACAGAAGTAGCGAGTAAACCTAAAAAGCCTGATGATGCTCATCTTGAATAGTGTTAGGCGGTTGAGTTTGAATTCTTAGTGGTAAGATCCAAATAATAGGCGGCTACAAGGTAGCCGCCTATTATTTGTTAGACTTAGTTTTCTTGAATGACTTTGCCCTACTCGGAATAAAACCGTTATACGCATGTACTCTTAATTAATGAATTTTGTTTATGAATTTCTTTAGAGTCTTCATTAGTTTTTGCGATAACCAGATCAATTTTAGCTTTTTTGCATTTATCAGATAATTCTTTACTCATAAGGTGACTTTGGTCTTTTTGATACTGAGTCATACCTTCCGCACCGCTATATTGATCTCTATTTTCGGGTGCTCTGTCTTTTTGGTATGAGGGTGGGTGAGTTGCACCACATGCTGATAATAAAACGATTAGTGAAATTGGAATTAATTTATTAAACAATGCTAATACTCCTTGTGCATATAACAGCTCTACCAAAGGACATTTCCTTATTTTCACTAAAACGTCCCGATAGTGTGAACTTCTATTAATAACAAATAGTATAAATTTTTACCAACTATAAATGTTATACAAACGATGATCTGCTTGGGAAATAAGAGAAAAGTAGCTTGATGATAGGACTTTGATGGTTGTAGCTTCCATTACCTAACTTATTAAATACCTACTTTTAGCTCATAGCTTTGTCATTTTTTAGCTATGAGCTACACATCTAAAACCTAGTGGTGGTGCCCGCCTTGAATAGCCTCGCCCTGCTGGTTATAAAAACCTGTTGCGCTGTGCTCAATAAAACCAAGGTTGATCATTTTAGCTAAAAACGGGTCGTTTTCGTTATCGCCAATGTCGGCGTAGTCGGTGGTTTGAAAGCGATCCCATTTGGCAAACTGCGCGGTTATTTCTGCTTTATTACTGTTTACATTATTAAGGCTAAGCACGGTGTTCGTTTGGGCTTTTTTATTGGTTACGCTAAAGCTTTTAACCAAATTTGATTGCGTAAATAAAGCGAGTTTAAATTGGTTGTCACCTTCAGTAAGTTCGTAGTTTTTTACTTCATCGCAGCCTGTGCCTTGGGTGTTTAAAAGCGTCATTTTTTCTATTAAGTGCGCATCCACCAGCTGGTTTTTAGCACTCCAATTTTGTACGCCGCGTACTTCAGATGGTTGATATTCTATGCCGCGTTGCTGGGCATTAAAGTAACGTATTGGGCGTATTTGATTATTGGCTAAGTGCTGCCAAAGCTCGGTTATTACTTCACTTTGATGCGCTACTTGCTGATTGTTTCGCCAAAGGGTAAGTGACTCGCTACTTTGCTGCGCTTTATGGCTGTTGGTAATTTTATAATCCGCTTTTAATTGCTTGGCATCAATGTCACATTGCGAGGCAAAGCTACTTGTACTTACAAGCGTGGCAATTATTAATAACGCTTTTTTCATTTAGCTATCTCTTATTTATATTTCAAGTTTATGGCAATAACATAACGATTATAAATGTCAGTTTAATGACAAAAACCCCGCACAGTATGCGGGGTTTTTTATTTAGATATATTTAACTAAATTTATAACTAGGCGGTATTTATTGCGCTAGTTTTTCGTCTGCTGCTTTTACAAAGTCAGCGGCAAAGTCCATTACATGGAATAAAAAGCTTTGCTCGTTTGTGCCTGTTACCAAGTGTGCACCTGGTCCCATTGCATAAACGCCTACGTCTTCACCGGCATGTGTTTCAGAGCCCATTGGTACAAGTGCTTCTTGATGAAAACCAGGTGTTGTTGTATCAACATCTGTTAAATCAACACGCCCTGTAACCGGTGCAAAGGCGTAACCTGCATCGGCATCAGTCTCGCTACCTAGGTTTCTAAAGCCACCACCATTGGTGTAACCAACCGTTGTATAAGGCATATCGTCGGCAGCTAAGCTTGGCTCAGTAGCGCCTACTGCAACCACTTTACCTAAAATTGGGTTACCGCGTTTAGGGTAACCGGCAATGGTAAATACATGGCTGTGATCGGCAGTTACAACTATTAATGTTTCTTCTGGGTTGGTGTTTTCCATTGCCACTTTAACGGCTTTGGCAAGCTCAATTGTGTCGTTTAACGCGTTATAAGCATTACCCGCATGATGCGCGTGGTCAATTCGACCCGACTCAACCGTTAAGAAAAAACCTTGCTCGTTGTTATCAAGTACGTTTATTGCTTTTTCGGTCATTTGTGAAAGGGAAGGCTCGCCTGCTACATCGTTTGCGCGGTCAGCTTCGTACTGCATGTGGGATTCGTTAAATAAGCCAAACACTTTAGTGGCGTCGTCACTTATTGCATCAAAACCGGTTTGATCCATTACGTAAGTGCCATTTGGATATTGCGTTTTCCACTCTGCGGTTAAGTCGCGGTTATCTGTACGATCCCCTTCAACAGCACTTACTGCATCGGCTGAATTAAACGCGGCATCTTTTGGTAAAAAGTGACGACGACCGCCGCCCATTACTACGTCAATACCGTCTACATCAACACCACTAAAGCGTGCTTCTAGGTTGGCTTCAAAGTTAACCAGTTGCGATGCAATGTCTTCACACGTTGCCGCACTTTCTGGCATATCGGAGATATCTTCCCAGTTACGCTCTGCCGATTTAGCATACGTTGCAGCGGGTGTTGCGTGAGTAATACGCGCTGTAGAAATAATCCCTGTTGCTTTGCCTGCAATTTCAGCAAGCTCTAACGAGGTAACAAGTTCGTGCCCTTTGCCTGATGCACAATTACCACGCTCAACCGCTTCATCAATACCAATAACGCCCGCATCGGTTTTAACACCCGATGCCATTGCGGTCATAGTGCCTGCCGAATCTGGCGTTTGCGCATCTACGTTGTATGTTTTTACAAAGCCCGAAAAAGGCATAGTTTCAAAGCTTAACTGGTGTTCTTCACCCATTTCGCCCTCTAACTGACCCGCTAAAATACGTGCTGCGGTTATGGTAGAAATACCCATACCATCGCCCACAAATAAAATTACGTTTTTAGCTTTGCCTGATTCAGTAACAATGTTGCTACTGGCTGTTTGTGCAGCACCTAATTTTGTTTGTGCTTCACTAAACCAAGTATTACTAGTGAGCGAGGCTAACTGCTCGCTTGTTAACGACGTTGCAGGTGCATTACACACTAAATTAGTTGAGTTAACTTCGTCGCTGTCTAGCACGTCGTTATTATTGGTATCTGCGCCTACTTGCGTCTCTACACCGCCATTAATACACTGCTCAGAGCCCACTGCAATAGCGTTATCTACTGCGATAATATTGTTTTCATTTTTGTTATCGTCACTCGAGCAACCTGCTAGCGCGACCATTACTGCCAAAGAAAGTACCGTTAATTTGTTCATGTTAGCCGCCATTATTGCTGAGTTAGTTCAAGAGCTTGATTAATTAAATGAAATACAACGTTTTGTTCAATTACGCCCTGTGCTAGCTGAGCACCTGGACCTTTTGCATGCAGTGAAATATCTTCACCTGCGTGTGTTTCTGACCCCATTGGTACTGTTGCTTCTTGGTGAAAACCTGGGGTTGTTGTATCAACGCCATTTAGCTCAACACGCCCTGCAACAGCAGCACTTGTGTAACTTGCATCAGCGTTGGTCTCACTGCCTAGATTTCTAAAACCTAAGCCATTTGCGTAACCGACCGTGGTGTACGGCATATCGTCAGCGGCTAGGCTTGGTGTTGTTGAACCTACTGCAACTACTTGACCTAAAATTGGATTACCACGCTTAGGGTAGCCTGCAATAGTAAATACATGACTGTGATCGGCGGTTACTAAAATAAGGGTTTCTTCTGGATTGGTGTTATCTACCGCAGCTTGTACGGCTTTAGCAAACTCAATGGTGTCGTTAAGCGCATTGTATGCATTACCCGCGTGGTGCGCATGGTCAATTCGACCCGACTCAACCGTTAAGAAAAATCCGTTATCGTTTTTACCAAGCACTTCAATTGCTTTAGTGGTCATATCGGTAAGTGAAGGCTCGCCCGCTACATCGTTTGCACGGTCAGCTTCGTACTGCATGTGCGATTCGTTAAATAAACCAAATACTTTAGTGGCGTCGTCTGCTATTGCATCAAAGCCTGTTTGATCCATCACGTACGTAGCATCTGGGTATTGTGTTTGCCACTCAGTCACTAGGTTGCGCTCGTCAGTACGGTCGCCTTCTATAGCACTTACTGCATCTGTTGAATTAGCTGTTTCGTCTTTTGGTAAAAAGTGACGACGACCGCCACCCATTACAAAATCAAGACCGTCTACGTCGGTCCCTACAAATCGTGCTTCTAGGTTTTTTTCAAAGTTAACCAGTTGCGATGCAATGTCCTCACAGCCACCCGTTACGGCATCTTCTGGCATATCTGATACGTCTTCCCAGTTACGGTCAGCCGATTTAGCATATGTGGCAGCAGGCGTTGCATGAGTAATACGTGCTGTAGAAATAATACCGGTAGATAGCCCTTTAATTTCAGCTAATTCGGTCGCGGTAATTAGCTCGTTACCCGCCACTGTTGAACACACGCCGCGCTCAATATCTTCGTCTACACCAATAACGCCCACATCGGTTTTAACACCCGAAATAATAGCCGTCATCGTGCCTGCTGAGTCGGGAGTTTGTGCATCTACGTTATACGTTTTAACTTGTGCAGAGTATGGGAACTCTTCAAAGCTTAAATAACCTTCTTCGCCAGATTGGTTATTACGCTGCCCTTGTAAAATGCGCGCGGCGGTAAGTGTAGAAATACCCATACCATCGCCCACAAATAAAATGACGTTTTTAGCTTTAGTGGCTTGTGTAGCCTGCGCTTGTGCTGTTTTTGTTGTTAGTTTAGTTTGCGCAGCGCTATACCAGCTGCTGTCTTTTTGGCTTTGCGGTAGTACATCAGCATGGCTAACTGCGCTAAACGCAAATGTTAGCGCGATTGCCGCAGCGACTTTTTTAATTTTCATCCGTAATTCCCATTGTTTAGTGGTTATTTTTTGAAATGTGTAAACACAAAAAAGATCAACCGCTGCACTATAGAAAACAGATGTGACTGATAAAGGTAATTTTGATGAAAGTAAAATGACTAAACTATTACAAAAATAAGTCATAAAAAAAGCGCAACGTGTTAAACGTTGCGCTTCTAAGGGAAATTATTGAGGGAGTTATTTAAATATTAAAAACGTGCTTTAAACGATACCCCAAAGTAGCGCTCTGCATCGCGCGGTATTTGGTAACGGAAGTTATCGCCACTGTAGGTAGTTACGTAGCTTTCGTCGGTTAAGTTTTTAGCAATAAGCGATACCCTAAACGCGTCATCTTTAAACGACAAACCCACACTTGCATTTAAAATACCGTAATCTGGTAATAAAGCAGCTGGATTAAATTCGCCTACGTTGTCTGGTAGGTCTGAGTATTGCTCATCGGTGTAAATGTATGAACTGTTTATGTGTACGTTAAAACCATGGTCGGTTTCAATAAAGTAATCAGCCGTTAGTGAGTATTTAAGATCTGGCGAAAATGGTACATCTAAACCTGAGCGGTCAGTACACGAGCCAGCGGCTACCTCTGCCGGACAATTAAACTCGTCAATTTCGGCTTTAATGTAAGCAACACCACCGGTAAGCGTTAGCGACTCTGTTGCAGCCCACATAAAGTCAACTTCAACACCTTGTGTACTTACGTCGCCCGCATTGGTTAAGCGCGTAATACAGGTGCCGTCTGAACAGTCAAAGTTGTTAGCTTGAAAGCCTTCAATTTCGGTTCTGAAAAGAGCCATGTTAAATACAAATTCGCGGCTTGCGTATTTGTAGCCTATTTCATAAGCGTCTGACTCTTCAGGTGCTATTTCGCGGCTGTCGTTATCTGGATTAAAGTTATAATAAATATTAAAACCAGGGCCTTTGTAACCTTGCGAGTAAGTACCGTATACCATTTGGCCATCGCCTAAATCGTATTGCATACCTAGACGACCCGATACGTTGGTTTCTTCGGCTTTGCCTTCATCATCTGTATTAAGTGTTGCTGGGCGCACGCCTACACCGGTGCGGCCATATACATCATTACTTACACGGCGATGCGTGTAAGACACTTCATCGTCGGTGTAACGAATACCAAATAAAACGCGTAAATCTTCAGATAAATCGTAGGTACCATCGGCAAAGGCTGCCCAGTTATTAAATTCTGTGCTCATAAAAGCAGTGGCCGATACAATATCGTTTGCGTTACAGCTAACGCCTAGGCCTTGTGTGTAACCTTCTAAGTCAGCAAGTGCTGTATCAAGCTCAGCGCCCGATAAGTTATTTTGCGCGTAAAAAGCCATTGCGCTATCAAGCTGACCACCATTATTTTGGCAACTTGCATCGCGAGTAAAGTTACGTTGTGAATCCATGTTCCAATAAAATAAGCCGGCAACATAATTAAATGGCCCAGCTAGGTTTGATGTAACTCTAAACTCTTGTGAAAACTGATCCCATTGCTGTGCACCAATATCATGTAACTGAAACGGCGCGCCAAATACCGGCTCACTGCTGTCGCCAGCAATAGAGGTAAAGTCGCCTTCGCGGTATTCTGTGTTATCCCATGAACGCTGTGCAGTAATTGAAGTATACGTATAGTCGCCAATTGTTTTATCAACTTGCACCGAAAATGCGCTATGTTCGTCAATTGTGCGCGACTCGTAGTCATGATCAACTTTGCGCTGGTCTAGGTCAATGTCGGCTACACCATCCACAATGCCGTTACTGTTTGGCGCTGCTTTTGAATCAGGATTACGACCACTTGGCAGGGCTTCTAAGTCGGCACAACAGTCGTCATCTGCGTTATAAAACTCAGCTATAAACTTTACGCTTAAGTCGTCCTCTGGCTCGTATTTAAATACAGCACGTGCACCTTCGCGGTCATAACCGTTTACTTTTTCGTTGTTGTAAACGTTATCAATGTAACCGTCAAACTTGCCTTTAAATACCGTTAAGCTAGCGGCTAAATCGTCGGTTAAGCCGCCGCTTATAACACCTTTAAAACGGTATTCGTTATCTTGATAAAACGAGGTTTCTACGCTGCCGGTTGTGTCGTACGACGGATCTTTAGTGGTAATATTTACCACACCTGCTGAGGCGTTTTTGCCAAATAACGTACCTTGTGGCCCGCGTAATACTTCAATGCGGTCTACGTCGTATAAATCGGCAAATGCTTGACCCGAGCGGCCAAGTACCACGCCATCAACAACAGTTGCCACACTTGGTTCGGCAGCAATACTAAATGAAATAGTACCAATACCGCGCACTGTTAGCGCTGAGTTACGTGTTGTGGTGCCTTTTCTAAAGCTAACCGAAGGAACAAGTGACTGTAAGCCTTCCATGTTATTAGCAAAAGCTGAATTAATTTGATCGCTATTAAGTACCGATACCGCAACAGGTACTTCGTTTAAACTTTGCGTTCTTTTTTGTGAAGTAACGACTATTTTTTCAAATGTATCGTTTTTAGCTGTTTCTGTTTTTTGTTGTTCTTGTTCGGTTTGCTCTTGCTGTGCATGTACCTGCGCGCTAAGCGCTAAACCGGTTGTCATTGCTAACGTGACTGCCAAGCTTAAGACGGACTTTTTAGCTCTCATGTCATTCTCCATATTGTGCGTGTGCTGTGTGGTACCGCGCTAGCAATTGTGTGAGTTGCTAAAAAGCGGTGTCAGTGTGTGTGATCTTTCCTTAAAGCTCTTATATCTTATATAAGAGCTTTAAATTTAAACAAACTATCCTACTAATGCAAACATTATGTGAATTAAATGTGATTTAAGTTTTGTGTATAGAATATAGCCGCACGTTATGCGGCGTTTTTAGCCCCAATACGCGCTAAGCTATTTTCGTAACGAACCTGCCAACGACGTACACTCCACCAGCTAAGCACTAAAACAGTAGACCAAACAGCAACTAAACTTGGTACAAAGTACACACTGGTTCCACCCACTAATCCGAGCGGCGAAAACAATATATACAAGCTAACAATCAAGCCTACTAATACAATTGCGCAAGGTAATGCGTATTTCCAAGGATTAAGGTCTACCTCAGCTTTGCGTGTAAATTGCCATGGTGTTTTAAGTGGTTTGTAGTAACCAATACCCAGCATTATTGCCAATTCAATTATGAACAAAATGGCGTAAATATGAATAAAGTTAATGTCTACATCCCATACAAATTTAAGCAAGGTGTAGGCAATAATATGGAATATAATCGCGACTTTAGCGCCCAGTGCAGGCACTTTTCGAGTAAACAAACCAACCAATACAATTGTGATGACCGGAATGTTGTAGAAACCTGTAAACACACGAATAATGTGCCATAAACCTTCAGGCGCAAACATCAATAATGGCGCAGTTATAAACGACAATATGGCAATAACAATACTGGTAATTTTGGCTACTTTTATAAGTTGGCTGTCTGTTACTTTATTTTTTTTCATTGGCTTATAAACGTCTAAGCAAAATAAGGTCGCCGCGCTATTGAGCAATGAATTAAATGAGCTAAATACAGCACCTAGCAATACGGCCAAAAAGAAGCCAGATAAATACTGTGGAAGTACTTCTTTTACCAAATGTGGGTAAGCTAAATCGATAGTTGGCAGGCTTTCGTGTTTATAAAGATGGTAAGCAATAACGCCAGGGATCATCATCATAAACGGTACTAGCACTTTAAAGTACCCTGAAAACAACACCCCTTTTTGACCTTCAACTAAGTTTTTAGCGCCCAATGTACGCTGGATCACATACTGATTAGTGCCCCAATAAAACAAATTAGCTAAGATCATCCCTGTAAAAATAGTGCCAAATGGCACGGGATCATCGCTACTACCAATAGCATTGAGCTTTTCTGTGTCGGTGTTTACTAGGGTGCTTAACCCTTCTGAAAAACTACCATCACCCAATGCAATTAAGCCCAGTGTTGGCACTAAAATACCAATAATTAATAACCCAACACCGTTAATGGTATCTGATACCGCAACCGCCTTTAAACCACCAAATACAGCATAAATAGCCCCAACTGAACCCACTGTAATAATGGTCACAATTAGGCTTGCTTGGTAGCTCATATTTAATAAGGTGGGTACATCAAAAAGTCTAAGTACGGCAATTGATCCTGAGTACAAAACAGAAGGGATCGTTATAAAACAATACCCTACCATAAATAAGATCACCGTCATGCGTCGTACGGTATCGTCAAAACGATCCCGTAAAAATTCAGGTAAGGTAGAAAACGCGCCCGCTAAATAACGAGGCAAAAAGATCAACGCCATAATAATGGTTGAGATCCCTGCGGTTACTTCCCACGCCATTGAGCTTAGGTTGTAACCATAAGCTGAGCCATTAAGGCCAATTAGTTGCTCGGCCGATAAGTTAGTGAGGATCATCGACCCTGCTATAAATGTACCTGTTAACCCACGACCCGCTAAAAAGTAGCCATCTTGGGTGTTAACTTCCCCTTTGGTTTTTTGGTACGAGATATATCCCACCAGCGCCATAAACGCCAAGCACGATAGCAGTGTCATGGTAATGTTCATACCTTCCATCTTGCGCCCCTTTTAGCTTACTTTACTCGGTAAAAAGTAAGCTAATATCTTTATTATTGTGTGTTGTATGTGTGTTGTATGTGTGTTGTGTGTGTTTTTTATTAAGCCGAGTTTTATTTAGGCCATGCTGTTAATTGGCTCATGTCTTGTTCTGTGTGTTGAACTTCTGGGCCAAGCATTAGGCTATCGCCTTCGCGTACAAATACTGCCATTTCTTCAAGTGCGAGTGTGTGCTCGTAGTACTTACTCCCTTCGTAAACTTGTTTATCGGGGAAGCGAATCCAATTGCCTTGCGGTAAATAAAACTTAACTTTACCGTTTGGTACTACACACGGCACAACCAGTAATTTTTCACCGCACATAAATTGCTGATCAAAACTATGTGCCAGTACATCATCAGGAAATGCCAATACCATGGCACGCTGAATCGGCAAGCCTGTTTGCTGCGCTTGCTCTGCACATGTTTGTAAGTACGGAATTAACTGGTAGCGTAATTTAAGTGCTGCAAATACCGCATCACTTGCTTGCTCGGTGTAAGACCACGGTTCGCGAGGACCAATACCGTGTAAGCGCATATGTGCGCTAAATACCGACGCTTGTGCCCAGCGCACGTAAAGTTCTGCGTCGCGGGTGTCTTTGTAAAAACCACCAATGTCGGTTGCAAAAAATGGCCCACCCGACATACCCCACGCTAAACTGCCACGAATGCTTGCCGCTAAACCCTGCCAATCGGCTTGCGGGTCGCCGCCCCACTGTGCAGGAAAACGTTGGCTGCCCGTCCATGCTGAACGGCTAAACAAAAATGGCCCAGTTTTACAGTATTTTTCGGCGGCCTCAAAAACGCAGCGGTTGTACAACATGCTGTAAACGTTGTGCAGCCTAATACCGCTATCACCACTGTGAGATATCATATTGTCGTCTTCTAGCTGCTCGCCAAAATCCGCTTTTATCATATCTACGCCAAGCTCAAACAAAGGCTTATGCGATTCGAGCCAATATTCGTAAGCATCAGGGTGCGTAAAATCTAAAATACCCGACTCAGGCAATGGCGTAAGTACTTCGCCAAATGGGCTTAAATCCCACTCGTATTGATACGCTTTACCTGTGCGTTTGTCTTTTATTAGCCAACCGTTTTCGGCCGCTTTAGCAAATAATGGGTTATTTACCGAGATCATCGGGTATTCCCACACACAAATTTTAAAATCCATCGCTTTTAATTCATCAAGCACAGGTTTTGGGTCGGCGTAGCGTGTTGGGTCCCATTCAAATGCAAAACGTGTGTCGGTGTCTTGCCATGCACGGCCATCAAGAGTAATTACGTCGCACGGCATATTTTTAGCGCGTACTTCGCGGGCAACACTGAGTAATTCGTCAGCATCTTTGTAATACGCTTTTGATAAAATAACACCAAAGCTCCACTGCGGTGGTACCGGTGCAAAACCTGTTAGCTCGCAGTAACGGTTGATGCTTTGGGCAGGTGTTTGTTCTTGATATAAAAATACATCTAGCGCGTCATCTTCAACTAAACATACATATGCACGTTGCGACCAAAGTGCATAACCTACGCCATGAGTTACCGGTGCGGGTGTATGTACAAACAAATTCCAGCCTTCTGGGCTCCATGCATACGGGGTATTTTTATAAGATTTTTCGGCGTTAACGCCTAGCGCATCGTGGTTGTATGAACGAATAAGTTGGCCGCGTTTATCAAGCTTGCCCCATTTTTCGCCAAGACCATACACGGCTTCGTCGTAGTTAAGCTCTAGGCTTAATATCCAGCCGTTATCGGTTTTAGCCAGTGGCGGTAAACGGTGCTGGCGTACAAAGTGACCATCAGTTGCTGATTGCTGTACTAGCTCATCGTTTTTATAAAGTTTGAAATGAAAAGGGTCGCTGTAAAATTCTAAGCGGTATTCGCCACCACATACGCTGTAATCATTATTGTTTTTGCTAAGTGTGAGGGGGTATTCTGATGGGGTTGTGGTTAATATTTTAAATTGCTCGTCATGCGTGGTGCCTGCATTTAAACGTAAACCAAACTGGCTTATCGTTACGCTAATATCACCAAACTGAGTGGGCAAAACCAGCACATTACCTTGCAACTTTGGCTGTGCGGTTAAGCGTGCTGGCTCTATTGCGTTCCAGTCTGGCTCACGTAATTCAAATGCATTCATGGGAGTTCCTTAACCAATTATTAGTCTTGCATAAGACACAAGTTAAATAATTGTAATCCCCATGTCAACGTAAATAAACTCAAGATGAATTATTTACATCGCGATTTTTAAAATATACCTGGCGCCGATGTTGCCACCAGCGATACACCACTTAGGCCAAGCAATGCAATTGCTATAATACGTACCCATTTAGCGTCAACGTAGGGCGTTAATTTACGAGCAAAATGCGTAACTAGCAACACTAAAGGAATAGCCGCTGCAATTAAAAACATAATGTCGAGCCCAGGTAAAGTACCAAATAAAGCGATACCTACACGTACTAGTCCACCGATAGTAAATACCGCTAATAACGTACTGCGAATAGCTTCAATGGACCAACTTTGCTTATAACATTGAAACACAAGCGGCGGCCCTGAGGTTGAAAACAACCCACCAAGTAACCCACTTACTCCACCGGCTATTAAAAATGAACGAGGATTACTTTGTTTATTTGTACGCTCGCGGCCAATCAGCATTAAAGCGCAGCAAAGCAAAATACTTACACCTAAAGCAAAGTTTAAATAGTGTGTTAAATGCGACGACATATATTCAAGTAGCACAAAACCTAACAGCATTAGCGGAATACCGGTATACAACATAAGTTTTAGCTCGGGTACTTTTACCGAACTGCGGTTTTTAACGACCACGGTTGTTGAATTAACTAACCCCAGCAAACTCACCAAAAATGTAGTTGCCGTAAGTGGCAATACATCAAGCAACGTAAAGCTTGCAACCACCAGTAACCCAAAGCCAAACCCGCTAAGAGTTTGCATTACAGTGGCAAGGCTTAGGCACAGCGCCATAAGCAAAATGAGTTCAAAAGAAATACTGAGCACTTTTAATTTCCTAAGGGTGAGCTATTGTAGTGTAACGATTTGTTTTTAGGCATAATGTATATTTTGCGCCTATTAAACATTACAGCAGTAGTTCACGTTTAATTGAGCTAGCGCAAATATGCGTAAAAGGTTTCACCTATGCTATAACTACAGGTGGATTAAATTTAATGGTAAATAATAATGAGTAACTCTATGTTTGATCACAAATTAAGTGGCCCAAGCTTGGCTTTTCAACCACTTTACTTACAAGTGGCTGATTATATTAAACAGCTCATTGTTGAAAGACGTTGGGTACCTGGCGAAGCACTACCAAGCGAATTTCGCCTTGCTGAAGAATTTAACGTAAGCCAAGGTACAGTTCGTAAAGCACTAAACTTATTAACCGACAATAAAATAGTAACTCGTCGCCAAGGCGTTGGTACGTTTGTATCGCAACATACTGCGCAAGATGCCTTATTTAGGTTTTTTCCGTTACAAGCAGACGGTAAAGGTGCCGATTTGCCAAAGGCTGAACTGCTATCGGTTGAGCTTTGTGCAGCGCCAGTTGAAGTAATAGAAGCGTTACAACTCAATAAAAAAGACAAAGTTACCAAGCTTGTTCGTAGGCGTATTCTTGATAACGAATTTTGCATGAGCGAAACTATATACCTACCACAAAGCTACTTTCCTGATATACATCAAAGTAGTGATATTCCGCATACATTGTACCATTACTATCAGACCAAATTTAACCAAACTGTACACAAAACCCAAGACAGTATTAAAGCCGTACTTGCTACAATGGATGATGCCAAAATGCTTGCTATAAAAGCTGGCGATCCACTGCTGTTGGTATCACGCATTACCGAATCAATCGAAGGTAAACGTATTGAATACCGCCAAAGTAAATGCCGTAGCGATCATTACCACTATCAAATTGAACTTGATTAATTAAAAGCGTGTTTAGTGCTAAAAACCCACTTTAGCGCATAATAATTAAATATTTTTTAAAGGCAGCAAACGCTGCCTTTTTGCTGCCTGTAGGTTTTTTAACTGAACCATTTACTGCTTTGCTGTTAACACAGTATTGACACTGTTTGATTCGTATAATAACTTATGTCTTATACAAGACCCAAGTCATTATGCATTTTTTACAGGAATTCCCAATGAGTTCATTAAATAATATCCCTCCAGTAGGGTTCGGTTTATGGAAAGTCGAGCAAGAAGATTGTGCACAAACGGTATACCAAGCCATTAAGGCAGGTTACCGCCATCTTGATTGCGCATCAGACTACGGTAACGAAGAACAAGTAGGCGATGGCATCGCCCAAGCATTAAACGATGGCTTATGTACCCGTGAAGAATTATGGGTAACATCAAAACTGTGGAATACCTTTCATGCACCAGAGCATGTTGGCCTCGCGATTGATAAAACACTGAGTGATTTAAAGCTAGATTACCTAGACTTATACCTAATTCATTTTCCGATTGCGCAAACATTTGTGCCAATAGAAACGCGCTATCCACCAGAGTGGTTTGTTGACCCTACGGCGCAAAACCCACAAATGGAGCTTGCAAAAGTACCACTGTATTTAACGTGGCAAGCAATGGAAGAACAAGTACACAGCAACAAAGCAAAACGCATTGGGGTATGTAATTACTCAAGCGCACTGCTTCACGATTTAATGACCTACGCAAATATCAAACCCGCTATGTTGCAAATTGAGTCGCACCCTTATTTAACGCAAGAGCGATTAGTAAGACTCGCAAAGCAGTACGATATTCCGGTTACTGCGTTTTCACCACTGGGTGCGCTTTCATACCTTGAGCTAGAAATGGCTGATAAAACTGAATCAGTTCTTGAGCAAAGCGTTGTTAAAGCGGCCGCACACAATCATGGCAAAACGCCAGCACAAGTAGTTCTTCGCTGGGGCGTGCAACGCGGCACTGCCATTATTCCTAAAACCTCAAAACTTGAACGCATGAAAGAAAATCTCACACTGTTTGATTTTGAATTAACAGAGCAAGAAATGGCGCAAATTTCTGCGCTTAACAGTAATCGCCGATTCAACGACCCTGGGCACTTTTGTGAAGCAGCCTTTAACCGTTTTCACCCAATTTACGATTAGGAACATACAATGTCAGCTACCGAAATTAACTACGCCTCAGTGCCAACTCAATTAACATTCGATGATTCGGTTTTTCCGTGCATTGTTGTTAATAACAATAACGCCAGCACCGTTGAAGAAGCGGTAGCTTTCATTCGCGCAAATAAAAGTGAATTGGCTACAAAACTTCGCAGCTCAGGTGCTGTGTTGTTTCGTGGCTTTCCTGTAAATAGCGCCGAAACATTTGATACTTTTTCAGCCGGGTTTGATTATGACAATTTTACTTATAAAGAGTCACTGTCTAACGCGGTACGTATTAATTTTACCGAACGTGTATTTACAGCTAACGAAGCGCCAAAAGATGTAGAAATATACTTACATCACGAAATGGCGCAAACGCCTATTTCGCCAAGTAAATTATTCTTCTTTTGTAAATCGGCCGCAGAAGAAGGCGGTGCAACACCTCTTTGCCGATCAGATAAATTATTTAGTGCATTAAAAGAATACGACAGCAAGCTTGCCCATGACTTTGAACACAAAGGCCTAAAATATACCACCTATATGCCAGCCGCTGACGACGCTACATCGGGCCAAGGCCGAAGCTGGAAAAGTACGCTAAGTGTAGAAACCAAAGACGAAGCACATAATAAATTAACCGAACTTGGTTACCAGTGGGAATGGCTTGAAGACGGCTCACTAAAAGCCGTTACACCAGTACTGCCTGCGGTAGTAACTCTTGAAAACAACGTACAGGTTTTTTATAACCAACTGATTGCCGCTTACATGGGCTGGAAAGGTGTACGCGATAATCCATCAATTGCCATTACCTTTGGTGATGGTAGTGCGATTCCTAAAGTTGGACTTAATAAAATTGTGGAGCTTTCTAAAGTATTTACCTTTGATCTTGCATGGCAAGACGGTGACGTTGCTTTAGTTGATAACGAAATGGCTATGCATGGTCGTCGCCCTTTTACAGGTGAACGTAAGCGCCAAGTATTAGTAGCACTTACCGCAGCTAAAGCGTAATGCAGCGCTTAAGTAGTAAATTAAGCTGTAAAATATCACCTTTATGGCAAGGTGCCAGCATTGCTGCAATGACTGGCCTTGCCGCCTTATTTTTAAGCGAACATTATGGTGCGCCAGCCATGTTGTTTGCTTTGTTACTGGGTATGGCAGTCTCATTTTTGTATCAAAGCGATAGCCCTTGCGCCAAAGGTATCGATTTTACTGGCACCACGATTTTGCGTGTAGGTATAGTACTGCTAGGCACACGCATTGCGCTGGGAGATTTAGTAACACTGGGTTGGCAAACAGCACTTATGTTAGCGGGCGCCATATTTACCACTATTATTTTAGGTGTAGTGCTAGCGCGCGCATTTGGCTTACAAAAACGCTTTGGTGCACTAACAGGTGGCTCGGTTGCTATTTGTGGAGCGTCTGCTGCGCTGGCTATCTCGTCTATTATGCCAAACAGCGAACATAAAGAGCGCGACACCTTATTAACCGTTATTGGCGTAACAGCTATGTCGACCCTTGCTATGATCCTCTACCCTATTGTGGTTAATTATCTTGAGTTTGACGCCCATAATGCAGGCGTATTCTTAGGTGGCACAATACATGATGTAGCCCAGGTAGTGGGTGCAGGTTATTCGGTATCACCAGAGACAGGCGATATCGCAACTCTAACTAAACTTGTACGTGTTGCCATGCTACTACCTGTTGTACTTATTATGATGGTCGTTATTAATCGCTCAAACAAAGAAAAACACGGAGAATTACCTAAAGTACCTGGTTTTTTAATTGGCTTTGTAATACTCATGATAATAAATAGCTGCTTTTCACTTCCTACAATAGTACTTGAAACCGCTAACGAACTTTCGCAGTTCTTTTTAATTGCGGCTATTTCAGCTATAGGAATGAAAACTAATTTAGGAAAGCTTACCGAAGTAGGTATGAAACCCATTATTTTAATTGTGGCTGAAACACTTTGGATTGCATTATTAATACTTGGATTTGTAATTTGGAGCTAATGAATCAAGTTATTTAAGGTATATATCAAAAAAATCAGTAGGTAATTAGGTCATGTTTTAACCACTTAAAACTTGCATTTTACCTACTCTAGAACCGCGTTCCAATACAAACATAAGGCATTGATTAAACTAAAATTAACTCAAATTAAGACGCAAAAAAGATCACCTTAATCATGACTGGTTAGTTAAAAAACAAACAAACTAATAAAGCACTTACTCTAAAATAAATTTACAATAGGGCTTGGTATATAGCTCAATTTACTGTTATCCTGCTTGGCATCGGGTTGACAGAAAACCCTATTTATTTGTAAGTACCACGTTGTTTTAGTAATAATCCTTCGCGTTATCCTCAGTTAAATGTATGTTTTCTTCCTGTTAAATTGCCTAATTTAAGGCGCACTTTTATTAATTCTTAGGATACTATTATGTCTAATACTACAACTGGTACAGTTAAATTTTTCAACGAAGCAAAAGGTTTTGGTTTCATCGAGCAAGAATCTGGTCCTGATGTTTTCGCACATTTCAGCGCAATCTCTGGCGACGGTTTCAAAACTCTAGCTGAAGGCCAACGTGTACAGTTTACTGTTACTCAAGGTCAAAAAGGTCCACAAGCTGAAAACATCGTTAGCATCTAATTGCTTTCGTTAAAATGGGTTAGCAATAACCCATTTTGAATACTAGTTTGAAAGAAGTTTTGTTTTATTTGTTAGTACCCCGTTGTTTTAGTAATAATCCTACGCGATATCCTCAAGTTAACTATTTTTTCCGGCTCAATCGCCT
>NZ_JADYWR010000025.1:0-58229 GCF_015864705.1 Pseudoalteromonas sp. NGC95 | reverse complement strand
CCACACAGATGATTGCTTTATATTGTTAAAGAACGTTTTGAGTCGCTTTAGCGTCTCAAGGGATGCGAATAATACACCCTTTATTTTTCGAGTCAACACTTAGTTTTAAACTTTCTTTCGACAATTTAAAACCGAAGTTTTATTTAACTCTCTGAGTTGTTCCTGCCTCGCTATGCGTTGGCGTTTCCCGTCTCAGTGGGGTCGCATTATAGGGAGATCATATTTTTACGCAAGCACTTTTTTAAAGAAAAAGTAAAAAAAGATACTGTTCGGTTAGTATCTGAACTAAACCCCCTAAAACTGATAGTTTTGTAACCAAACAGTGCACTGTATGGTACAAAAATCACCTTGCTGATACACTCAAATACTAATAATCATGATCTAAAAGGTACTAACTATGGCAATTCGTTCTTATAAAGGTGCTACTCCTTCATTTAATTCGTCTGTTTATATTGATGAGTCATCGGTTTTGATTGGTAATATTACTTTAGGTGATAATAGTAGTGTGTGGCCGTTAGTAGCTGCACGTGGTGATGTTAACTATATACGTATTGGTGAGCGTACAAATATACAAGATGGCAGTGTATTGCATTTATCTCGCGCAACTAAAAGCAATCCAGATGGTTATCCACTTATTATAGGTGACGATGTAACAGTTGGTCATAAGGTAATGCTGCACGGATGTGTATTAGGAAACCGTATACTTGTAGGTATGGGTGCTATTATTATGGATAACGTGGTTGTTGAAGATGATGTAATTATAGGTGGCGGCTCTTTGGTACCACCAAATAAGCGTTTGGAGTCTGGTTACTTATATGTTGGAAGTCCAGCTAAGCAAGCCCGCCCTCTTACAAAGCAAGAACTTGCCTTCTTAAAAATATCTGCCGATAACTATGTATCACTTAAAGATGAATACTTAGCTGAAATCGCTAACTTAAGTTAATAAGCTTACTTCAATTTGGCCTGCCGAGTTATAGCTCTCTTCTTCGATAAGCTCCTCGGCACGTTCTTCGTAATCAAAACGATACTTTTCAAAATATTCTGTTGCGTGACTTTCGTCTGTTAATTTAAGTGTATTTACTTCTATTATACATTCCACCAGCATGCCACTAACTTGTGCAAAAAAAACTAACTGATGATCGGGCTCTCTAAACTCTAGCCTATCTATAAACTGTATTGCCTGATTCATTTAAGCATTCCTTGTTTGAGCGCATCAACGACGGGAAGTATTTTTGGCATTTTGTTACGCCATACATAATATGCTTGAGCAGCTTGACCAACTAACATTCCACTGCCATCTAAAAGCTTAGCGTTAATATTATGCTGTGCAACCCAATTCATAAAAATGGTATTTTGCAGTGAATAAAACATGTCATAAGCGACTTCACAGTTAGTTATGTGTTTTTCATCAAGAGCAGGAAGCTCATTATTCATACTGCTAGATGTAGAGTTTATAATTAGTGAGTAATCGCTTACTGGTAAATCATCAAAGCCAAAGCCAGATACTGGTCCATATTGAGTAAACAGCTCTGCGAGTTCTTTGGCTTTTTGTGCTGTGCGATTAACTATTATTATTTCCTGAGGGTTATGCTCTAACAAAGGTAAAATAACCCCTCGAGCAGCACCGCCCGCACCTATGATTAAAATGCGTTTATTAGTTATGGCTACTTCATTAGCGAGTAAATCATTTACAAAGCCCACACCATCGGTGTTATCACCGAGTAATGTGCCATCATCTCGTTTTTTTAATGTATTAACAGCCCCTACAATTTTAGCTAATGGCGTAAGCTCATCAGCCATTGCATAAGCTTGCTCTTTAAATGGCATTGTAACGTTAGCACCAACACCACCTTGCTCAAAAAAAGACAATACTGTTTTTTCAAAGTTATCGATAGGTGCTAATATTGCGCGATAGTCGATTTGCTCACCCAGTGATACAGCAAATTGTTTATGTATCGCGGGGGATTTTGAATGTTTAATTGGATTTCCAAAAACCGCATATTTGTCCATTTTAAAGCAACCTCTTTGCAGCTATATACTGCCTATTAACGATGATAAGTAATATGATTAAACGACTTTTTTCTAAATCTAAGCCAGCTCCCGAGCAACAGACTCCTACTCCTGAAAAAACACCGTATGAAATAATAGGTGGAGAGAAAGGGGCGCGAGCTATCTCCAATCGATTCTACGACATAATGGAGTCAGATGAATACGCTAAACCGTTATATGATATGCATCCTCTGCCATTAGATCGAATTCGCCAAGTATTTTTTGAATTTTTATCTGGTTGGTTAGGCGGGCCAAACCTATTTACTGAAAAACATGGCCAGCCAATGCTACGTAAAAGGCATATACCTTTTACTGTAGATAAAGCATTGCGCGATCAGTGGATGTACTGCATGAATAAAACGCTGGATATAGAAATAGACAACCCGTTGTTACGTGAAGGCTTAAAGCAATCATTCTCTCAACTAGCAACGCACATGATCAATCAGCATTAAATTTGTATTTAGCCACAATGCAAAAAGGCGCTAATTAGCGCCTTTTTGATTACTGTGTAATTGTTATAATTGCCATTCTCTGGCTATTAGCTCACTTGGTTGACTAGTTAACCACTCTTGCGGGCGTAAGTAATACTGATATAGGTTAGCTTCTGGACTACTTGGCTCTGGTTTATAATTATATTCCCAGCGTGCAAGTGGTGGCATAGACATTAATATAGACTCTGTGCGACCGCCACTTTGTAGTCCAAATAAAGTGCCTCTATCCCATACTAAATTAAACTCAACATAGCGTCCGCGACGATAAAGCTGAAAATCACGTTGTTGTTCTGTGTATTCGTCATTTTTGCGACGTTCAATAATAGGTAAATAGGCATCTAAAAAGCCATTACCCACCGATTGCATAAACGCAAAACTCTTTTCAAAACCAAGTTCGTTTAAATCGTCAAAAAACAAACCGCCTACTCCGCGAGTCTCATCTCTGTGCTTTAAATAAAAGTACTCGTCGCACCATGTTTTGTATTTTGGATAAACTTCACTACCAAATGGCGCACAAATGTCGTGAGCAACTTGATGCCAATGCTGTACGTCTTCTAATACTGGGTAAAAAGGAGTGAGATCAAACCCGCCACCAAACCACCATATTGGCTCTTCGCCTTCTTTTTCGGCTATAAAAAAGCGCACATTGGCATGACTTGTTGGTACATGAGGGTTTTTAGGATGGATAACTAACGACACACCACACGCATGAAAGCTGCGTCCTGCAAGCTCTGGTCTATGTGCTGTTGCAGAACCTGGCATTGAAGCGCCAAATACGTGTGAGTAATTAACTCCGCCTTGCTCTATTACAGTACCATTCGTGGTTACACGTGTGCGACCACCACCACCTTCTGCTCGCTGCCAGTTATCTTCTATAAATTTAGCACTGCCATCTGCAGCCTCCAAACCTTGGCAAATAGTGTCTTGCAAAGCCATAAAGTATGCTTTTACTTGATCTAATAATTCGCTTTGCATATTAACCTCTAAATATTTTGCCAGTCATGGCGTCTTTTATTGTGCTTGGTTGAGTATTACCACCTAACGGCTCGTCAACGTAAAAGCCAACTTGTTCTGCAAATTGCGCTTTGGCTTGCTCAATACTAATTACTGTTTCTTGACCGGTTAAGTTTGCACTGGTTGATACTAGTGGCTTACCAAACTCTTGGCACAAACGCTTTACTGTTGGATGGTTTGTTACTCTTACTGCAATGGTATCAAACTGCCCTGTGAGCCATTTAGGCGTATTTTTAGATGCAGGCATAACCCATGTAATTGCAGCAGGCCAACTCGAAAAAATATCAGCGCGTTTATCCATTGGTATTTTTGCATCATCTACGTATTTTAATAATTGTCCGTAGTTATCAGCAATTAAAATAAGTCCTTTTTCAACCGGGCGCTGCTTAATAGCTAATAGTGCCTCAACGGCTTGTTGATTATCTGGATCACAACCTAAACCATATACAGCTTCTGTTGGGTATAAAATAACTTCGCCTTGCGTTAAGCATGTTATTGCAGTGGGCGTATTTGAAAGGTCTGACAAAGTAGTCTCCAGATATAATTAAACGTTATTCAGTTGGGGTGAGCTTATGCATGCAGCTTTTTTGTGGGCATTGCAATAATGTGCCGTTTGCCATATTTCTCTCTATGACGATAGGCCAGTTACATTCAGGACACGGGTGTTCAACCGGTTTATTATTAAGTGTGTATTTACAACTTGGATAGCAATCACAAGAATAAAATACTTTACCAAATTTATTACTGCGCGCGACTAAATGACCTTTTTTGCATTTAGGGCAACTTGGCAAAGTGTCTTCGCTTTGTTTTTCTTCATTTTCGTTAGCAATGTAATGGCACTCTGGATATCCCGTACACCCAATAAACATACCGTAGCGGCCATTTTTAACCACCAGCGGTTTGCTGCACTGCGGGCATGCTGAATCTTCAAGAACTTTAATTTCATTACTATCGTGATGTGCCAACGGCCTAATAAAATCGCATTCAGGGTAACTTGCGCATCCTAAAAAAGGGCCTGATTTACTATTGCGGATCACTAACTCTGAACCACACTGTGGGCATATCTCGTATTCTTTTTCGAGAGCGTGCTTGTTCGCCGAGAAAAGCGAATGGTCGATTTTACTCATGGTGATCCTAATAGGTTAGTGAATTTTCGCCTAATATACCCAAACCACTTAAAGATACAAGCAATGCCGTGCTTATCCGTTTAAGTAATTTGAGTACAATTAAGATAATTATCTCTAATGAAGAAGTTCGCTGGGTTCATCAAAAATCAAATCTTCCATTTGCTCATATGCCTCTTCAGAGCCAGGAACATTAAACAAAATCATAAGTACAATCCATTTTAAATCTTCTAGGCTTATGGTTGCTTTATCTAGTGAGGCTAAACAGTCCATTACCATCTCACGAGTTACATTGTTAATTACGCCTATTTGCTCAATAAACATTAAAAAGCCACGACACTCAGCACTGAGCCTTTGGCATTCACTATCGGTAAATATACGCACAGCATCTTTAGGGTTAGTAATAAGATAAGGAGACTCGTCACTGTGTTGTAAATCGGCGAGTTGCTCTAACCAATCGAGAGCTTTAAATATCTCAGGCTTATTAAAGCCCGCGCGCAGTAGCTCATCGGTTAATTCATTTTGCTCTGCAAATATATCCGCTTCGCTATGAATGTAATTTTCAAAAAGATATAAAAGAATATCAAACATATTACCTTCCTGCGCTCAACTTAATATAACCATCTAACACTCGCTCAATCTGATCGTCTAATTCTAAATCGAGCAACCTAGCGAGCACTTTGTCTATTGGCCACTGCGCACGACGTACAATGTCGTCTACGCTGGTTACTTCAAAGCCAATGCTATTTAAAACCTCGCATTGAGAATTTGCCTGAATAGGCTGCTCTTTGTTACATACATTATTGTCGTAAGTAAAACTCACCTCATCAAGAATGTCAGCCACGTTTTCTACCAGCTTAGCACCTTGCTTTATTAAAAAGTGACTTGCCTGCGCTAACGGGTTTTTAATAGAACCCGGTACTGCAAATACCTCTTTATTTTGTTCAAGCGCATAACGTACTGTAATTAACGAACCGCTTTTAATTTCAGCCTCAACAATAAGCACTCCCAACGATAACCCAGAAATAATACGATTTCGGCGCGGAAAGTTATGCGCATGAGCAGCTGCCCCTGGTAAAAACTCACTCACCAACAGGCCGCTTTCTAAAACTTGGTCTGTTAATAGTTTATGGCGTTTAGGATAGTAAATATCAACCCCAGTACCAAGCACCGCTATGGTTTTACCCGTACCAGCAAGAGAGCCCTTATGTGCTGCTCCATCTATTCCCCGTGCCATACCTGAGGTAACTGTAATACCCGCTAAAGTTAACTCGTATGCAAATTCTGATGCTATTTCAAGCCCAGTAGGTGTGGCATTACGACTCCCTACAATTGCAATTTGTGGAGTAGATAATAACGAGACATCTCCCCTACAAAATAGTAATAAAGGCGCACTGGCAATCTGTCGGAGATCTTCTGGATAAAGCGCATCAAAAATACAGACAACGGTAATGCCCTGCTGCGCAATTAATTGCTCATAATGACTGACTTGTTGCCAATTGGTATTGAGTAAATTACTCGCCTGATTAGCGGTTAATCCAAGCTGTAAAAGCTTGTCATGAGGTAAGTCGAATAACGACCCAAGGGAATAATTTGTAGATAGTGCTAAAAGGGTTTTGATACCCAACCCTTTACACATATAAAAGGCAAGCCAGTGGGCTAGCTTGCCAGATGATTGATCCATGCTCTCTCCTAGAGCACCGACTCGCTACTTCTTAATGAATAACTGCAATATCTCCAATGCGAATTGGGTGCTGGTTTTTAGTTATTAATGCATAACTTATTTTGTCATACACTTTAAAGACAATTAGCTCGCCAACTTTTTCTTTAGGCATAGTCCACGTTGTGCTCTCCTCGTCAGACTCATCACCAAATAATTGGCTCACATCAGATAAAAGCTTCTCGTATTTACTAGAATCTTCTGGGTAACGAGGGCCACGAGGACCATCAATAACCGTTGGCGATTGACGTTCTAGATCTAATACATGACCCGCTTCTATGTTTTGTTCACTGCCTAAGTTTAGCACTACAACATCCATTGTGCTGAATTCTCTAACTTGTCGTGGGGAAGCAATAATATTCCCTGTTACGGGCTCAGAAGGACGGTGAATATTAAAGTACGCAGGAAGCATTTGACCTTCCATTGCCGGCATTAAAAAATCGCCTTGCTGAATTTCTCGTTTAACAGACTCAACACGTAATGACGAAGGCACGCCATTGTGTTCATCACCCGCTCTAAACGCACGTGCGATACCCACGTAAGATGCACGCGTTGCTAACACTTCACCGGTTAAATCAGTGTAAGGATCACCTTTATGGTAAATGGCATATGCCTTATGTACTTGTAAGTCGCCTTTAACATATAAAATATGGCCTAACGTTTGTGTTTTAGTATTTTCGTTAGCACCTAAAATATAAGGTTTGCCTTTAATATCGTCACTATTCATTGCTTGCTCGTAACTGATATACGGTTTGATCATTTCAAGCGGCAAAGTAGTAATAGCATTACGCCCTTTTGGTGTAATACGACCCTGAGGAGATAGCTTTCTATATCCTTTATTAATCACTAAACGTGGGTTTCCATCTGCATCGTATATCAGCGCTAATGCATCACCGGGGTAAATTAGGTGCGGGTTGTCAATTTGTGGATTCATTTGCCAAAGTTCAGGCCATAGCCAAGGCTCATCTAAATAGATGCCAGAAATATCCCAAAGTGTATCGCCTTTTTTTACAACATACTGTTTTGGTGCATCTTTTTTTATTTTAAGCACGTCAGCAATTGCGGGAAACGCAGCACTTAACGTAAGCATGACTGCAAGTAATGGAGATTTCATTGAGCTTCCTTGTATTGTTTTTTCATTATTATTGCCCAAAACCTGTTAAAGGTGAACGCGAATGGCTAAAATAAGAGCATACAATACCCTAAATTAAGCACAAGTGAAAAAGGTAACTATGGCTAGGTTAGAAGTTTTAAGATTTCCAGATGAACGTTTACGTACTATAGCAAAAGATGTTGCACAAGTTGACGACACAGTACGCCAAATTGTAAAAGACATGCTAGAGACAATGTACGATGAAAATGGCATTGGACTTGCGGCCACGCAAGTAGATATTCATCAACGAATCGTTGTTATTGATGTATCAGAAGAGCGCGACGAGCCACTGGTATTAATTAATCCACAAATCATTAAAAAAGACGGCTCTACCGTTAGCGAAGAAGGCTGTTTATCAGTACCTAACTCGTATGCAAAAGTAGACCGCGCTGAAACAGTAACAGTCGCTGCACTTAACGAAAACGGTGAAGAGTTTGTACTAGATGCAGATGAATTACTGGCTATTTGTATTCAACACGAACTAGATCACCTTCAAGGTAAGCTGTTCATTGACTACTTATCTCCATTAAAGCGCCAACGTATTCGTAAAAAGCTTGAAAAAGAAGCTAAATTTGCAGATTAGTAATAAGTACCTTAGGAAAACTCAGTGACTCAACCATTACGCATTATATTTGCCGGTACGCCGGACTTTGCAGCACGTCATTTACAAGCGCTGATACAAAGCGAACACCAAATAGTGGGTGTATATAGCCAGCCAGATCGCCCTGCAGGTCGTGGTAAAAAATTAAAAGCCAGTGAAGTGAAAGCGCTAGCGCTTGAGCACAACTTACCGGTTTTTCAGCCACAGTCATTAAAAAATGATGAAGCACTAGCAGAGCTAACAAGCTTAAATGCCGACATTATGATTGTTGTAGCGTATGGCTTAATTTTACCTAAAGCTATATTAGAAGCCCCACGTTTGGGTTGTTTAAATGTGCATGGCTCTATATTACCGCGCTGGCGCGGCGCTGCACCTATTCAACGCGCAATTTGGGCTGGTGATGAGCAAACCGGCGTAACAATAATGCAAATGGATGAAGGGCTAGATACCGGCGATATGTTACATATAAGTCGCTGCCCTATTAGCACGACAGAAACTAGCGCTAGTTTATATACAAAGCTTGCTGAGCTAGGTCCAGACGCGTTAATTGAAACCATTAATAAATTAGCTAATGGCGAGATCACCCCTGAACCTCAAAATGATGAACTTGCTAACTACGCTAAAAAGCTTTCTAAAGAGGAAGCTAATATCGATTGGTCAATGAGTGCACTGCAAATTGAGCGAAACATT
Source organism: Pseudoalteromonas sp. NGC95 (assembly GCF_015864705.1). Classification (NCBI taxonomy): domain Bacteria; kingdom Pseudomonadati; phylum Pseudomonadota; class Gammaproteobacteria; order Alteromonadales; family Pseudoalteromonadaceae; genus Pseudoalteromonas; species Pseudoalteromonas sp. NGC95. Next base: position 49,387 of record NZ_JADYWR010000025.1, on the reverse strand, counting down.
CGCTCTTTTAATCCATGGCCAGTGTGCTTTACCCAAATGGGTGGGCAAACAGTAAAGATTTATCAAGCGCAGGTTGTGCTGCAATCAGGTGATCCTGGGCAAATTTTATCAAGCGACAAAAATGGCGTAGTAGTGGCGTGTGGCGAACACGCTTTATGTATTACGCAATTACAGCCGCAAGGTAAAAAACCAATGGCAATTAACGACTTTTTAAATGGTCGTAGTGACTGGGTTACCCCTGGCACAATATTAGGCGAAAACAATGAGTAATGTTCCAAACGTACGAGCGCTGGCCGCTGAAACTTTATATAACGTAGTTGATAAAGGCGCATCGCTTAATCAAGAACTTCCATTTGCAAGCCAAGGCTTGCCGCCTAAAGATAAAGCGTTGCTACAGCAAATTTGTTATGGCGTTTTACGCTACTTACCGAGCCTTGAAAATTACTGCCAACACTTAGTAGAGCAGCCATTAAAAGGTAAACGTAGAATATTTCAGTTTTTATTATACGTAGGTATTTATCAACTGCAGCATATGCGCGTACCACCACATGCTGCAATTTCAGAAACTGTAAACGCACTGGCTCAACTGCGCGCTTTAGGATTAAAAGGGCTGATAAACGCCATTTTACGTAGTTTTCAGCGCCAACAAGCAGAGCTTGAAGAAAAAGCGAAGCTTATTCCGGTATGTTTATACAACCATCCAAATTGGTTTATTAAACAGGTGCAAACAGCCTACCCAGATAGCTGGGAAGCACTACTTGAAGAAAACCAGCAACAAGCACCAATGTGGCTTCGTGTAAATCAAGCACAATTTAGCACGCAAGAGTACAGCGAAATGCTTAGCGCTAACGATATTGAACACACCTTAAACCCTGACTTTATTGATGGGATTAAGCTTGCCAAACCACGTGATGTATTTTCGTTGCCTGAGTTTGATACAGGTGCATGTTCAGTACAAGATGCTGCAGCACAGTTGGCAGCCCGCTTTTTAGAACCTAAAGCAGATGACTATATTTTAGATGCCTGTGCAGCACCTGGCGGAAAAACGTGTCATATATTAGAGCTTGCTGATGCTGATGTACTTGCACTTGATAGCGACTCAACTCGCCTTGAACGCGTTAAGCAAAACTTAACGCGTATTGGCTTAGGTGCAGACCTACAATGTGGCGATGCCTCACAACCACATACTTGGTGGGACGAAAAATTATTTGATCGTATTTTGCTTGATGTCCCTTGTTCAGCCACTGGCGTAATTCGCCGTCACCCTGATATAAAATGGTTACGTCGCGCATCAGATATCGAAGACTTATCTAAGTTACAAAACGATATTCTTGATAGCATTTGGCCACTGTTAAAACCAGGTGGCACATTGGTATATGCTACGTGTTCGGTTCTTCCACAAGAAAACCAACAGCAAGTTGCTAAGTTTTTAGCTAATAACGATGATGTAGAACATATACCTCTACACGAAAATGATACCGTAACAACTCCAGGTTTGCAGTTACTGCCCGGTGAAAGTGATGGATTTTATTACGCTAAGCTAGTTAAAAAAGCCTAATAGCCGTACACTAAATAGTTAGCCATTTATGAAACATTAAATGGCTATTTTTTTAATTAAATTATGATCAATACCACGGGTAAATAATGAAAATAATTATACTCGGTGCCGGGCAAGTTGGTGCTACGCTTGCTGAAAACTTAGTTGGCGAACAAAACGAAATTACCGTTGTTGATATAGACGGTAACCGATTACGTGAACTTCAAGATAAGTACGACTTACAAGGGGTTATGGGCCACAGCGCGCACCCTGATGTATTACGCCGTGCAGGCGCAGAAGATGCCGATATGATTATAGCGGTAACCAGTTCAGATGAAGTGAACATGGTTGCATGCCAAGTGGCGTACAGTATTTTTAAAACGCCCACTAAAATTGCCCGCATTCGCTCAGAGCAATATTTAAAATACCGCGAAAAACTATTTCAAAACGATGATTTACCAATCGACCATTACATTGCTCCCGAAGCACTGGTCACTAAGTATATTCGCCGTCTAATTGACTACCCTGGTGCTCTGCAAGTATTGCAGTTTGCTGATGGCATGCTCTCGTTAGTAGCCGTAAAAGCTTACTATGGGGGTTTATTAGTAGGTTATGCGTTATCTGCACTTAAAGAACATATTCCTAATGTAGAAACTCGTGTTGCCGCTATTTATCGTCAAGGTAAAGCAATCAAACCACTGGGTACCACCGTTATTGAAGCCGATGACGAAGTATTCTTTATTGCCGCTACAAAACATATACGCGCAGTAATGAACGAGCTACAAAAACTTGAGCGTTCGTACAAAAAAATTATGATAGCTGGTGGCGGTAACATTGGGGCAGGCCTTGCCCGCTCACTTGAAAAAAACCACACCGTTAAACTAATTGAACGCAGTAAAGAACGTGCCGAGCAACTCTCAGAAATGCTCGATAACACGGTCGTTTTTTGTGGTGACGCATCTGATCAAGAACTGCTCTCAGAAGAGCATATTGAACAAGTCGATGTATTTATTGCCGTAACCAACGACGATGAAGCAAACATTATGTCGGCCATGCTTGCAAAACGTATGGGCGCACAAAAAACCATGGTACTTATTCAACGTGGAGCTTACGTTGATTTGGTACAAGGCGGCGAAATAGATATTGCCATATCGCCACAACAAGCAACTATATCAGCGTTATTAACGCACGTACGCCGTGGTGATATTGTTAACGTGTATTCACTGCGTAAAGGCGCAGCAGAAGCCATTGAAGCGGTTGCTCATGGTGATGAAAACACATCTAAAGTGGTTGGTCGTGCGATTGCCGACATAAAACTTCCTGCAGGTACAACCATTGGGGCAATAGTACGTAATGACGATGTGTTGATAGCTCACGATGATACAATTATTATGTCGGGCGATCATGTCATCATGTTTTTAATCGACAAAAAACACATTACCGTTGTAGAAAAACTATTCCAAGTAAGTGCTATATTCCTTTAACTAGTTACTCTAATTAGTTAATTTAATACACAAAAAAGCCGCTGACTAAGGCGGCTTTAATGGAGTATGCTTAAATATTGATTACTGTACTTTTGAAAACTCTTCTTTAGAGATTTCACCATTACCATCAGTATCCAAATCATCAAAAATCTTTACAAGCTGAGGGTTAACCTTTGCTTCTTCCATTGTAATAGCACCGTTACCATCTGCATCAAAAGAGGCAAAATCTACTGCGGCATATGCTGCTGATGAAGATGCTAAAACGATAACTGCAAGTGTTGTATTTAATGTTTTCATAATAATATTCCTAGTAATATGGGAAGTCCTTTTCAAAGATCCCTGACTGTGAAAAATGTTTAATCTGAAAAGATTAATTAGTAATTAGCGAATTCTTCTTTAGAAAGCTCGCCGCTACCGTCGGTATCTAGCTCAATAAATTCAGCCATTAAATCTGTATCGACTGCCGCTTCGCTTGGGCTAATTGTGCCGCTACCATCGATATCAAGGCTGTCAAAATCTGATGCTGCAAATGCAGCGGAAGAAGATGCTAGTACTATAAGTGCTAATGCTTTATTTAAATGTTTCATAACTTAATCCTTCAATGTTCTATCAAAAAAATTGCTTCGTTTAACTTAAAACGTAATTTTCCACTTCCTTGTTATCCTCTTTCGTAAGCTCCCTTGCCTACTTAGGTGTCTTTGGCAACTCAGGATAAATACTTTTTAATTAAGCTTCTGAAAATTCTTCTTTTGATAACTCACCATTTTGGTCAGTATCAAGCTCAGAAAACATGCTCATTAGCTTTGCATCTACTGATGCTTCTGCTTGGCTAATTGTGCCACTGCCGTCTACATCCAGTGTGTCAAAATCTGTTGCAGCAAAAGCGGCTGAAGAAGATGCAATAGCGATAAGTGCTAAAGTTTTATTAATACTTTTCATAATATGTATCCTTCAAATTTATGTGTGTGCGATTAAGTATTTCACTTTGAATCACGATTTCGTTCAGTACACTTAGACTATTACAACTTAGATGCCAACATTTAAAAGCTATTAATTTTCAATAAGTTAAATATAAAACGTACAACAAGAAGGCGTTTTTAGAATAGTTATTGTTGCCCTTTAGCAACACGTTTTAAAGAGATGATATTAAAGTCATTAAAAACATATAGTTATGTTTATATAAAAAGATACATTTTTAAATGTACGGTTTTAAAAGGAGGGATTTAAAATAATAATTGAGATAAATTTTAACGAGGTAGCTTTAATAACAAAAAACAAGCTGTAAAAAACAAAACGTAATCAATTGTTTTATTTAAATAATAATTTTAATTATGAAAGAGAGAAAAAACATTTTATAAATACTGACATAAAATGCCTTTTTGTTGCAAATAAGCGAAAACCTATTTATTCAACGGTAGGCTCAAGCGCAGAAGGGTCTATAAAATGCTCTTTCATAAAGGCTTTCATTTCATCCTCGCTTGCTAGTAGCTTAATTCCACAGTGCACACCGGCGGCATGCTCTTTAACACTGCAAATTTCACCTTCAAAATCTTTATCACTGCTATTAAGTACGACAGTGCATTGCATATCTTTAATACTTTCAACTTGCTGATCGCCTCTAATATCAAACATTACACCAGTGAGTGAAATGTCTTTAATAAGGCCTTCAAGTACCCTATCGTCACTTAGCTTTAGCTTTGCAGGTAATAAGGTAGGTATGCGTGTTTGTGAGCGTAGCGCAAATAACTGCACTTGCTTTGGAAAGTTTATAAACACGAGTTTAGCGGGATGAGAGGCTACCGACATAATTTGCTGGCGAAACGCAATAACTTGCCCACCACTACCTTCAATAAGCGCTCTTACAACAACCATTACGCCATCACGTAAATAGTCACTCGCCGCAGGTAAACGCTTTGCATTGGGATAATTTAAAATAATAAACTGTTTATCGAGTAAACCAACTAATTCAGTTTTAACACGCTTACTGCTTGTAGGTGTTAATATTTCTAGGTCGACTAAGCTGCCTACACTTATATGCTTTAGCTTTTCTAAATTTGTTGGCATATCCCTTTCCCAATAGTTCGTAATTTAAAACTTAAGCCGCTCGTTTATCCACGCCAAAAAGTAGGCGTAAATAGCACTAATAAAGTAAATATTTCTAAACGACCAAACACCATTGCAATGGTAAGCAACCATTTAGCACCATCGGTTATAGCGCCATAATGCGATGCTACATCACCCAGACCTGGACCTAAGTTATTTAAACAAGCCGCAGTGGCTGAGAACGCAGTTATGTTATCCATACCCGTGCCCATAAGCGCTAACATAATAATAATAAACACCAATGCATACGCAGAGAAAAATCCCCACACGGCTTCTACTACTTTGTCTGGCAACGCCTTTCGACCCAGCTTGATTGAATATATAGCCCGAGGGTGCACCAAACGATTAAGCTCACGCACACCCTGCAAGTAAAGTAAGAACACGCGCACTACTTTCATACCACCACCGGTAGAGCCTGCACAACCACCAATAAAGCTCGAAAATATAAGTAAAATAGGTAAAAACAAAGGCCATGTTGAAAAGTTATCAGTAGCAAAGCCTGCTGTTGTACTCATAGAAACAGCTTGAAATAATGCCTGATCGAGGGTTTCATCGCCATTAGCAAATATTTCATTAGAGGAAAGTACGGTAAAACAAATAACCACCAGCGCTAATTGAATACACAAAAACACCTTAAACTCAGGGTCTCGAATATAAACTTGTACGTTTCGACTCGCCACTGCAGCGTAGTGCAGGGAGAAGTTAACAGCGGCAATAATTAAAAAGAACACACAAATAAAGTTAATTACAGGGCTGTCAAAGTGCCCCATGGAAGCATCGTAAGTAGAAAAACCACCTATCGCGACCGTTGAGAATGCATGACATATCGCATCAAACCACTCCATCCCTGCTGCCCAATAAGCCAGCATACAAGCAATAGTCAGCGACACATAAATATACCAAAGGTGCTTTGCTGTATCGGCAATTCGCGGGGTCATTTTGGAATCTTTTACAGGCCCAGGTATTTCAGCGCGATATAACTGCATACCACCAACACCTAGCATGGGGAGTATAGCGACAGCGAGTACGATTATACCCATACCGCCAAACCACTGGAGTTGCTGGCGATAAAACAATACCGACTTAGGTAAGTACTCAATACCGGTAAGTACTGTAGCGCCGGTGGTTGTTAAGCCAGAGAATGCTTCAAACACCGCATCGGCGAGCGATAAATTAGGTTCTTGTAAAAATATAAGCGGCAAGGACGCAAACGCCCCAAGTACCAGCCAAAACAAAACAACAATTAAAAAGCCTTCACGTGCTTTTAAGTCACCGTTTTCATGGCGGTTTGGGTAATAAGCCATCATGCCAATAACAACACTAAAGATAAATGCTAAAACAAAAGGAACACCACCACCGTCTTTATATATTAAAGACACCAGTGCCGGAGGCACCATGGTAATACTAAACAGCGCAACAAGTTGGCCAAGAATTTTTATGATGGTACGAAATTGCATTTAGCTTGTCGCTTTTATTATTAGTAAATTCAGGCTGAGTAGTATCAACCAAATTAAATAGGGTCAGTATGCATTACATGCAATTTGTGTAGGTTATTACTCTTTAATAGTTAACTCAACTGCGCCGTGACTTAAATCAAAAATATCTTTGATTGCTTGCTGAGCTTCGCGGCTATCTATTGTAATCACCCATTCAATATTAGCAGTAAATTGCTTATCAATATTAAGCACTTGATACTTTGTTTTTAATAACTGCTCAATCGCACCTTGCATGCTGTACTCACTACTCCCTGTAATTTCAACACTGGGAACTTTAAGTACCGTTCGCAATTTTACTAATGCATTATTTAATGAGCCACCATAAGCACGTACTAATCCGCCCGTGCCTAATTTTATTCCGCCAAAGTAACGTGTGACTACAGCTGTGATTTCGCCAAGGCCTGAACCCACCAGCACATTTAACATAGGTTTTCCTGCAGTGCCATTTGGTTCACCATCGTCCGAAAAACCATAAACATGGCTGCCACCGGGGTTGCCTGCCACATGTGCCCAGCAGTTATGACGCGCATCGCTATACTTTTCTTCAATGCTTTTAATAAATGCTTTAGCTGAATTTAAATCGGGGGTATGTGCAATGTGAACTATAAACGTACTTTTTTTAATTTCTTCTTGATGAAAAACGTCAGCAGCGGGATATTTATATTCAGACATATTTTAAACTTGTAAAAAGGGGGCCAAAAGGCCCCTTCAAATAATGTACGTATTTTAACGTGTATAAACTAATTAGTGTTAACTAGAATTAATCGAGCGCTAAATCTCGTGTCATATTCTCTAAGCTATCTTCGTGAACAATAATGTTATCTTCAATACGAATACCGCCAAATGGTTTAAATGACTCAACCTTTTCCCAATTAATAAACTGCTTATTATCGGTTTGCGCTAAATCGCTAAGTAGTGAATCAATAAAATATAAACCTGGCTCAATAGTAAATACTTGGTTTTTTTCAATCAGGCGAGTACAACGCAAGAACGGATGCCCTTCAGGCGATGGTTGATGTGCGCCCTTTTCGTCACTCATAAAACCGCCCATATCATGCACTTGTAAACCAAGATGATGCCCTAGCCCATGTGGGAAGAAAGTAGAGGTAATTTTACGCTCAACAATTTCTGTCGCTGGTAGGTTAACAATTTTAAAGTCACTGAGTATTTGTGCGATACGGTTATGACATTCAACATGTAAATCACCATAAAGCATACCCGGCTTTAAACCTTTACCTAACTCTATTTGTTGAACTGTCATAGCTTGTACAAGCTCAGCAAACTCACCCTGCTTTTTAAAATCATACGTACGAGTAATATCAGCGGCATAACCATTAAAGTTTGCACCGGCATCAATTAAAAATGAGTTATGAGTGTGTGGCGCTTTTGGATCAAAGTGGGTGTAATGCAAAATAGCGCAGTTTTCGTTAAGCGCAACAATGTTGCCGTACGGCATTTCATTTTCGCTTTGACGTGTTGCCATTAAGTACGCTTGCTGAATATCGAACTCGCTACCACCATTAAAGAATGTGTCGCGTGCAGCTTTATGCCCATCTACTGCAATGCGGTTAGCGTTGCGTAAACATTCAAGTTCGTACTGCGTTTTATAAGCGCGGTGGTAATGAAAATAGTTAAGTACAGGCTCAGGGTTCATAATACTAAAACCAAGTGCTTGCGCTACTTCAATATATTCGCCCATGTAAGCGTATTTAGCTTTGTCGTATGGTAATAACTTTTCAACTTGATCAGGCTGAAGTAATAGCTCTATATCAAAGTACTCAGCCCAAAAGTCACGAGGCTCGTCTGGTACTTTATGCCAAAAATCTACCGGACGATAAAATATTAGTTTTGGTTTGTCGCTGCCATTTACCACAATCCAGCAATGAGGATTATCAATAACCGGTAACCACGCTTTAAACTGTGGATTAACTTTAAATGGATAATACATATCATCTAAAAACTGGCGCTTAGCTTGGCCTGAATGAATTACTAATCCTTCTAACCCTTCGCTATTACAAATTGTACGAGTACGCTGTTGCAGTGTTGCAATATGTTCGGCGTATAAAACGGCTAATTTATCCATTGTTAATCCATCTGTTAAATTTAACTTGCTCTGAGTCTACCACTTAAATACTAAGCGCTCAAAAAAGGGGGATATTTAACATGTAAACATCCCCCTTATTAATACCTATCGTGTTAAGTTATTGGTCGATTGGTCGATTGGTCGATTGGTATCATATATTCAACCGCCCATTTTCATTTCGAGTAGCGGCGCTAATACATTACCTTCTCGGCCCATTCTTGTATGGTAAACCTGCCTGTACGCAAATACATTTTTTACGTAATCGCGGGTTTCGCGATACGGAATAAGCTCTACCCATAACTCAGCCGGAATAGCGTCATCAGGTAACCAACGCTTTATACGGTGATAACCCGCATTATAAGAAGCTGTTGCCAGCACCTCATTGCCATGGTTTTTCTTTTTTAAGTACTGTAAGTAACTCGTACCCAACCTAATATTTGTTTTAGGTTGATATAAACGACTACTTGTCACACTGCCTTTATTTACATACTCAGCAGTACTAGGTAATAACTGCATTAAACCACGTGCATTAGCATGCGAGCGTGCATCTGGCGCAAAAGAGCTTTCGCGCCTTGCGATAGCAATACTCCAGGCAACATCTATCTTGCTACGTTTACTGTAGCGCTCAAAAACATCTTGAAACGCAAACGGAAAACGTTGCTCTACGTTATCCCACGCTTTAATTTTTGCTAAAGTAAAAATAGTACTGTCGTGCCAACCTAAATCGGTAGATAGTTGTGATGCTGCTAGCTTTTCTTCATCGCTAGACGTATCCGTTAAATAATTCCACTCACGGCGCGCCGACGTAAAGCGCTCAATATCATAAAGTGCTTTTGCACGCTTAAAGCCAGGTGCATTACTTACTTTATCTACAAGCACCTTATCGACTGCTAAAGGTTGATTATTTAAATCAACGGGCAAACCTAAACGTGCTGCTGCTAAAAAGCCGTAATAATCACGATTAGCCGCTACTTTTTTCCAAATATCGTCTGCTTTTTGTTGCTCGCCACGTTTAGCATAGCTATAAGCTAACCAATATTGCTGGCCAAGGCTTAAATCCTCTTTTCCTGTAAAAAACGCAGCAATCCCTTCCCAATTTTGGGTTTTGAGCATATTGCCCAGTTGCCATTGAATAAGCTTGCTGTCTAATCGCTCTTTCGGCACTTTATTTAGCCAAAAGCTCGCTTGCTTATGCCCGCTTGAAGCAAGTGACAACGCAAAGGTGTAATACACGTCAGCTTTATCTTCATCACTATACTTAAATATTTTTTCTAGTTTTTCCCATGCTTTTAAAGCAAGCTCTTTATCGCGCCAAACCAAACGCTTAACACCATAAATTGCTATTTGGCCTTCTTTAGCCGACTTATTTTTATATCGATATAATCCAGCTGCCGTGCTTGGATCTTTTCGCACTTTTAGATATAAATCAGCTAAGTAACGATCCTTACTTGGCAATAAAGTTTTTAAGTAAGGTAATAAGCTTTGCGTCCCGCCTTGTGCAGCAAGTGTTACACGCTTCCAAACCGTTTCTTCTTTCATGTAGCCTTTTTTACGCCACGTAGAAAACAAACTATCACAGCCATTAGGTTGCGATTTACCAACGGCCCATAAGTCGGTCACCTGATTTAGAATCGCCTTTTCAGGCGCGCCCAAGTCGAGCTGAAAATCTAAATAAGTACAGGTAAGCCCAGTATTAGAAGTTTCACGGTAGTTGCGTATATACGCCGCTTTTTCGTTGTTCTCTTTTAAATACTCCAACCACGCTTTGCGCACCGGCCACTCAAGCGGTGTATGCTGATATATATTTAAATAGTCTTCTATCTCAGCCTGATGCTTAATACTCGGGTGACGTTGCCAATATGTTTTTTCAACATACGGTTTTAACGGATGATTTAGGTTACTAACCGCTTGTTTAAAGTCTTGGTAACTTCCGTACCTTACTTTTTTTTCGGCATCTAAAAAGGCATCGTTATCGATACTTGCCTCGGCAGAGTGAAGAGGGAAAATGAATGCAGCTGCCGCAACACTTAGTAAATATTTTTTCATAATGTCCTTTAATAAAAATTAAAGTAGTGAATAAAAACTTTTCAACCACCTTAGCACCAAACCAGCTATATTTTAACCAGTCGATTGTAACCGAGTTAAATTTTTCGTTGCATTTTTAATTTAAAGCAAGCACACTGATTGAAATGCAAACTCATCGTACCAGTCTTAGTTCGTCAACTAGGGAGAATAATAATGTTATATAAAAGCGATTCCTTTGAAGTTAGCTTCCTAAAGGAAAACATCGCCGAGTTTAAGTTTTGTGTTGCAGGTTCTGTAAACACATTATCTCAAAAAACTCTTTCAGATTGCGCAGCAGCATTAAAAGAATTAGCTGCCAATACTGATATCAAAGGCATGATTTTTACCAGTGATAAAGACCACTTTATTATTGGTGCCGATATCTTCGAATTTTTACCTACATTTACTAAACCTGAAGAAGAATTAGTAGTGTGGATCAAAAACGCAACCGACGTTTTTGATGCAATCGAAGATTTACCATTCCCAACTCTAAGCGCTATAAACGGTATGGCACTTGGCGGTGGTTGTGAGTGGGCACTTGCTACCGATTATCGTGTGGCAAGCGAAACAGCTAAAATGGGCCTACCAGAAGTTAAGCTTGGCATAATGCCAGGGTTTGGTGGCACAGTGCGCTTACCACGTATCATTGGCGCCGATAACGCGATGATGTGGATTACCTCAGGCGCAGAAAACCGCGCAGCAGATGCCCTTAAAGTAGGTGCGTTTGACGCGGTAGTTAGTGCTGACAAACTTTTAGAGTCAAGTGTATCAACACTTGAACTGGCGATTGCTGGCAAGCTAGATTGGCAAGCAAAACGTAACGTAAAACTACAGCCACTTAAATTAAACCGTGTTGAGCAAGGCATGAGCTTTGCTATGGCAGAAGGTATGGTAATGGGTAAAACCAAAGGCCACTATCCTGCACCGGTTATGGCTGTACGTACTATTAAAGCAGCGGCAAACTGTACTCGCGATGAAGCAATGGCAATCGAAAACGCTAACTTTGCTAAATTAGCACGTACACCTGAAGCAGCTGCACAGACAGGTATATTCCTAGCTGACCAATACATTAAAGGTAAAGCACGTAAATTTGCTAAACAAAGCGATGTAGAAATTAAACAAGCCGCTGTATTAGGTGCTGGTATTATGGGTGGCGGTATTGCATACCAGTCTGCTTATAAAGGCACACCTATTATAATGAAAGACATCCAACAAGATGCGCTTGATTTAGGTATGGGTGAAGCGTCTAAGTTATTAGGTACAAAAGTTAAGCGTGGCCACATGCCAATGGAAAAAATGTTGGCAACACTTAGCAAAATTAAGCCAACACTTAACGCGTCAGACCTACAAAGTGCCAACATTATTGTTGAAGCCGTTGTAGAAAACCCTAAAGTTAAGCAAGCAGTACTCGCTGATCTTGAAAAGACCATGCCAGAAGGTACGGTACTTACTTCAAACACATCAACTATTTGTATTGATTTACTAGCACAAGCGCTAGATAAGCCAGAAAACTTTTGTGGTATGCACTTTTTCAACCCTGTGCCAAAAATGCCATTAGTAGAAATTATCCGTGGCGCAAAAACCTCAGATAAAACAATTAATGCAGTAGTTGATTACGCACTTAAATTAGGTAAATCGCCAATTGTTGTTAACGATTGCCCAGGCTTTTTTGTAAACCGTGTTTTATTCCCTTACTTTGCAGGTTTTAGCAAATTAGTGGTTGAAGGCGCTAACTTTGCAAAAGTAGATAAAGTAATGGAAAACGTATTTGGCTGGCCTATGGGTCCGGCTTACTTACTTGATGTTGTAGGTATTGATACAGCATTCCATTGTACTGGCGTAATGGCTGACGGTTTCCCTGAGCGTATGGCGCGTGCTGATAAAGACCCTGTGACTATTTTTGCCAACGAAAAACGTTTTGGTCAAAAGAACAAAGCCGGTTTTTACAAATACGAAACAGATCGTCGCGGTCGTCTTAAAAAGTCTCATGACGAGACAGCAGTTGAGCTACTAAGCCCAATTACAGACGCACCAAAAGAATTTGATAAACAAGAAATCATCGACCGTTGTATGATTCCAATGATTAACGAAGTGCTACTGTGTTTGCAAGAAGGCATTGTTGCCTCGCCGCAAGAAGCAGATATGGCATTAGTTTACGGTGTTGGTTTCCCTCCATTTAGAGGCGGCGCGTTCCGTTACTTAGATCAAACTGGTTTAGCTAACTTTGTTGCAGCAGCAGACAAATACGCTCACCTAGGTGCGATTTACCAAGTATCTGAGCAAACTCGCAAGTGGGCCGAAGAAGGTCGTGTTTTCTATAAGGTGGAAGGTTAATATCATGAATAATCCAGTAATTGTAGATTGTATCCGCACACCAATGGGTCGCTCTAAAAGTGGTGTATTCAAACATAAACGTGCTGAAGACTTAAGCGCACATTTAATGAAAGGCTTACTTGATCGCAACCCAGCAGTTGATCCAGCATCAATTGACGATATTTATTGGGGTTGTGTACAGCAAACATTAGAGCAAGGCTTTAACGTAGCACGTAACGCAGCATTACTTGCCGGTATCCCACACAGCGTACCTGCTGTAACGGTTAACCGTTTATGTGGATCGTCAATGCAAGCATTGCATGACGCTGCACGCGCAATAATGACAGGCGCTGGCGACACTTACCTAATTGGTGGTGTTGAGCACATGGGTCACGTACCTATGACTCACGGCAACGACTTTCACCCAGGTCTTGCAACAACAATTGCACAAGCATCGGGCTCAATGGGTTTAACAGCAGAATATCTTGCAACGCTTCATGGCATTAGCCGTGAGCAACAAGATGAATTTGCTTATCGCTCACATCAACGTGCACAAGCTGCAACTGTTGAAGGCCGTTTCCGTCGCGAAATTTTAGCAATGGAAGGTCACGCAGCAGATGGTTCTCTTATATTAGTTGAAGACGACGAAGTAATTCGCCCAGAAACAACAGTAGAAGGCCTATCAAAGCTTCGCCCTGTATTTAATCCTGCATCGGGCACGGTAACAGCCGGTACGTCTTCTGCACTTTCTGACGGCGCATCTGCAATGTTAGTAATGAGCGAAGAAAAAGCAAAAGAACTTGGCTTACCAATTCGTGCGCGCATTAAAGCAATGGCAGTCGCTGGTTGCGATCCATCAATTATGGGTTACGGCCCAGTACCAGCAAGTAAAAAAGCACTTGCTCAAGCCGGTATTACAATTGATGACCTAGGCGTAGTAGAACTTAACGAAGCCTTTGCAGCACAATCATTACCTGTAATGAAAGATTTAGGGTTAATGGATGTTGTTGACGAAAAAGTGAATTTAAATGGCGGCGCAATCGCACTTGGTCACCCTCTGGGTTGTTCGGGTTCGCGTATTAGCACATCGCTTATTCACTTAATGGAAGACAAAAATGTACGATACGGTTTAGCAACTATGTGTATTGGTTTAGGCCAAGGCATTGCCACTGTATTTGAACGTGTTCAAGACTAATTAGTTTGAGCATGTAAACCATCTTGGTGATTAAAAAGGCGGACTGATTTTATTCAGTTCGCCTTTTTTATTAGCTTTAATTAAGTGAAAATTATCAGCTATAACACCAGTATGTAGTACTACGGAATTATGTGATCGGGCGTATTATTAAATAACGTGTTTTGCAGCAATAAAGTTTCAAATAAAATGGGTATATTAAGATAAGTAAAATAGTTAAATTACACTTAAAATTGCGTTAAACTCCCAAACTTATTAATTGCTATACTTAAGCACTCGCGTACGCAGCAATCACTTTAATTAAACAGGTCAATTTATTATGAGCTTTGATAATCCCGATCACCAATTAGATGCCATAGGCCTTCGCTGCCCAGAGCCAGTAATGATGGTACGTGCTGCTATTCGTAAAATGAGTGATGGTGAAACTTTATTGATAACTGCTGATGACCCATCAACAACTCGCGACATTCCGAGCTTTTGTACGTTTATGGATCACACGCTGGTGGCTAAAGATGCAGAAGAAGCACCGTATAGATATGTGGTGAAGAAAGGAATTTGAACTAGAGCATATATATAAAACCAGTAACAACCGGAGCTACTGAAATAAAAATTAGAACTTTAAGTACCGCTTCATCATTGGTTTTATAGAAAAAATCTATTTCTGATTTATTTTTAATTTCTAAATACTTATATAAGCTTAAGAAGATAAAGGCTGAGCTGGAACTAATTAAAGCTAAACTAGCAGAAATAGAAGCGAAAAAAAGAACTACTGCTACAGCGAATAAAAGTAACGGCGCTATAAATATTGCTTTATACATTCTTGTACTTAAATTTTTATGTGCCAATGTCGAAAATTGATTACTTTTCCTTAACGCCATAGTAAACATTGTGTTTAATATCAGACTAATGCCAAATAAATTGCTAGCTACAAGAAGTAATATCCTATCTAATTTAGCGCTACCTAAAGCTCGGTAGCATTAGAAAATAAGCGAAACTCGCTCCAGCAGCAACAGAGTAATTAAACCAAATTTCCTTTTTCATAAACCCTCTATATATTTGTACTCTCGACCTACGTAAAATTTATTTCTTTGTCCCATTCTTTAGTTTTCATAAAACGTCCTTGTCACAAATCCATTAATTCACTCGGGCTGCTTTAAAAATACAGCTATCACTTCTTCGTTATCGTCACTTGTGGCTTGTCGTAGTCACTGTAATCAATACTTACTATGTATGTGCCTTTTATTGCTGGTGTGAAACTAAAGTAGTTATAAATAGTATTACAGTCTGCGATAGCTGGTTGGCCGAGTGTTAGGCTTTGCCCTGCTGGTTGTGCGTCGCTGTAACCACAGTTGTAACCTTCACTAAAATCGACATCGGCTATTTTAAATTCGTACACTTTACCAGGCGTCGAAAATTTCACTTCTGCTTGATAAAGCGCAGGGCCAACTGGTGCAAACTGATACTGGGGTTCTGCATCCCACAGTGTAAAGTCACCACGTAAGTAAATTGTGCGATCAAGCTCTTGCTGTGGTAATACATCGTTAATCGAAATTTGGCTTGTACAGGCAGTCAGTAAACCAGCAATTGCTAAAGTTAAAATTCGTTTCATGGAGATCATCAATGGTGTCCTTTGCATACAGTGAAAACTAAAAAGCCAGCAAAACGCTGGCTTTTAAAATTGCTAATCAGTGTTATTTTTGTAAAACAGAAATATCTGCAATACCTAAAAACAATCCGCTTAGCTGGCTTAAAAGCGCAAGACGATTTTGCTTAACTGCTTCATCGTCGGCCATAACCATTACGTTGTCAAAAAAGTTATCAACACTTTCACGAATACCCGCCAATTGGCTTAATGCTTCTTGGTAGTTTCCATCTGCATAAAGTGGTGCAAGGTCAGTGGCAAATTTTGCTACTTGTGATGCCAATACTTTTTCAGCGTCGTCGCTTAATAAGCTCTCATCAACACTACCTTGGCTGGTAATGTCGTTTTTAGCCAGAATGTTACCTACACGCTTATTAGCTGCTGCAAGCGCTTCTGCTGCGTCTAATGTGCGAAAATGGCTTACGGCTTTAACACGGCGATCAAAATCAACAGGTTTAGTCGGACGACGTGCAAGCACTGCTTGAATTACATCTACTTCAATACCTTCGTCTTGATACCATGCACGGAAGCGCCCTAGCATAAATTCAAATACATCAGCTGATACATTTAAGTTAGTTAGCTTGTCGCCAAACAATGTTTGCGATTTAGCTACTAGGTCTAAAATATCGAGTGGTAGCTCTTTTTCTACCATGATACGAAGTGCACCAATAGCAGCACGACGAAGAGCAAATGGGTCTTTGTCACCTTTAGGTGCTTGGCCTATACCAAAAATACCCACCAGCGTATCAAACTTATCAGCAATTGCTACTGCACAGCTAATTAAGTTTGTAGGTAAGTTATCGCCTGCAAAGCGTGGCATGTACTGCTCGTTTTGCGCTACGGCTACATCTTCGGCTTCACCATCGTGGCGAGCGTAATGCATTCCCATTACACCTTGCACGTCGGTAAATTCCATTACCATTTCAGTCATTAGGTCTGTTTTACTTAATAAGCCTGCACGCTGTGCAAGTTCTTTATCAGCACCTAATTGCTCAGCAATGTAACCCGCAAGTTCACTAATACGCTGAGACTTATCTTTAAGCGTACCAAGTTGCTTTTGGAACAATACGCTATCAAGCGATTCTAATCGGCTTTCTAGAGTTTTCTTTTTATCTGTTTCAAAGAAGAACTGTGCATCGGCTAAACGCGGGCGCACTACTTTTTCGTTACCAGAAATAACCACACTCGGATCTTTACTTTCTATGTTAGATACAAACAAAAATTTATTTAAAAGTTTGCCGTTTTGATCTAATAACGGGAAGTATTTTTGATCGTCTTTCATGGTATAGATTAACGCTTCGGCTGGTACATCTAAAAATGCTTCTTCAAATGTTGCCGTTAAAGTAACTGGCCACTCTACAAGTGATGTTACTTCTTCTAGTAAATCTTCATCCATAGCAACAATAGCGTTAACTGCTTTTGCAGCTTCTTCTATTTGTGTACGAATTTGCGCTTTACGTTGTTCGTAATCAGCAATAACGTAAGCAGATTTAAGTACGTCAAAAACGTCATCTGCATGGTTTATACTAATTTTTTCTGGGTGGTGAAAACGATGACCCTGAAGCTGGTTAGTTATTTTCTTACCAAGGATCTCACCTTCAAGTAACTCATCACCAAACAAAATAGTTACCGTATGCACAGGACGAATAAATTGTGTTTTATTCGCGCCCCAACGCATTGGTTTAGGAATTGGTAATTTAGCCAACGCTTTAGTAATTGCACCTGTCATTAGCGTTTTAGTTTCTTGCCCTGCTACTTTAGCAATGTGCAATAACCATGCGCCTTTGTCTGTTTCGAGTGTTTGTGCGTCTTTTACTTCAATACCACAACCACGTGCCCAACCCATTGCTGCTTTTGTTGGGTTACCGTCACCGTCAAATGCGGCTTTAGTTGCTGGACCGCGTTTTTCAACTTCTTTGTCTTGTTGCTTAGCTTCAAGCGCTTTTACTTGTAAACCTAAACGACGAGGCGATGCATACCAGCTTACGCCTTGATGTGCTAACTCTAGTGTTTCAAGCTCTGCAGTTAAGTTTGCAGCAAAGGCTTCTGCTAATTTACGCAGTGCTTTTGGAGGCAACTCTTCAGTGCCAATTTCTACTAATAAATTTTGTGCTGACATACTTACTTATCCTTACACAGCGGGAAACCAAGCGCTTCGCGTTTGTCATAGTAACTTTGTGCACACGCTTTTGATAACGCACGAACGCGTAAAATATAACGTTGACGTTCGGTTACCGAAATTGCGTGGCGTGCGTCTAGTAAGTTAAATGCGTGCGATGCTTTCATTACTTGCTCGTAAGCCGGTAGTGGTAAGTTTGCTTCAATTAACTTTTGGCTCTCTGCTTCACATTTATCAAACTGAGCAAATAAGTCTTCTACGTTTGCGTGTTCAAAATTGTAAGTAGACTGCTCTACTTCATTTTGATGGAACACGTCGCCGTAGGTTACGCGCCCTAGTGGACCGTCTGCCCATACTAAGTCGTAAATACTATCTACGCCTTGAATGTACATTGCTAAACGCTCTAGGCCGTAAGTGATCTCACCCGTTACTGGTGAACACTCAATACCGCCAACTTGTTGGAAGTAGGTAAACTGCGTTACTTCCATGCCGTTTAACCAAATTTCCCAACCTAGGCCCCACGCACCTAACGTAGGTGATTCCCAGTTGTCTTCTACAAAGCGAACTTCGTGAGTTAGTGTATCGATACCCATAGCCGCTAAAGAGCCTAAATAAAGCTCTTGGATGTTATCTGGCGATGGCTTTAAAACTACCTGAAATTGGTAGTAGTGTTGTAAGCGATTTGGATTTTCACCGTAGCGACCATCGGTAGGACGACGACACGGTTGCACGTATGCACTCGCCATTGGCTCTGGACCAATAGACTTTAAAAAAGTTTGCGGGTGAAATGTCCCTGCGCCCACTTCCATATCAAGTGGTTGAATAATGACACAGCCTTGCTGCGCCCAATAATCCTGTAAAGCCAGGATCAAACCTTGAAAGGTTTTTACGTCATATTTTTGCATATTTGGCTTTTTACTATCTAAGAAGTAGCGTGAAAATTACCCTTAGTATACCGTGTGTACACTCAGGTTTTAAGCAGTTTGTGTAATTGAAGAAAATAAAAAAGGAGCCATTAGGCTCCTTTTTCTATATAAGCAATATTTTTTACACGTCTAAGTTAACTACACGTAGTGCGTTCTTTTCAATAAACTCACGACGAGGCTCTACTTGGTCACCCATTAAGGTCGCAAATAATTGATCCGCGCCAACAGCATCTTCGATCGTTACTTGTAACATACGGCGAGCACTAGGATCCATTGTAGTCTCCCAAAGCTGGCTTGGGTTCATTTCGCCCAGTCCTTTATAGCGTTGAATATAGATCCCGCGCTTCGATTCTGTGATCAACCATTCCAAAGCATCCACAAAGTTATCAACAGGTTTTGTTTTCTCACCACGTTGAATATATGCACCTTCGCTAAGGATGTTTGCGATGTTAGTACCAGTCACAGCAATGCGTTGGTAGTCACGTGACGCAATAAAGTCATAATGAAGTACGTGTGC
The DNA here is from genome assembly GCF_015864705.1 of Pseudoalteromonas sp. NGC95. Taxonomy (NCBI): domain Bacteria; kingdom Pseudomonadati; phylum Pseudomonadota; class Gammaproteobacteria; order Alteromonadales; family Pseudoalteromonadaceae; genus Pseudoalteromonas; species Pseudoalteromonas sp. NGC95. Next base: position 29,911 of record NZ_JADYWR010000025.1, on the reverse strand, counting down.
TTTATCTACACCGTGCTGACGAATATTCACAACCGGGTAATACATATTACGCTCAGCATCATGCTCTGTACCAGCATGGAAAATAGTCGCATCTTCATCACGTGCAATCAGGTCGTCAACCAACACTTTAGTCCAAGCAATTACTTTAGCTTCATCTGAAAGGTCATCAGTTTTCAATTCTGTTTGATAAATTAAGCGTTCCATTACCGTGTTAGGGTATTTACGCTTTAAACGCTCAATTACTTTAACTGTGTTTTGATAATCGTGAACGATTTCTTCTAGTGCCTCACCTTCAAGAGCTGGTGCATCTGTACTTGCATACAACGCTGCACCATTAAGAGCAAGCGATGTTAGGTATTCAACTAATGCAGGGTCATCTTTAATATAACGCTCTTGCTTACCTTTTTTCACTTTATAAAGTGGTGGTTGAGCAATGTAAATATAGCCGCGTTCTACAATTTCAGGCATTTGGCGATAGAAGAATGTTAATAGTAACGTACGAATGTGAGAACCATCCACGTCCGCATCGGTCATGATGATGATACGGTGGTAACGTAATTTCTCAGGGTTATATTCGTCACGACCAATACCACACCCTAATGCAGTAATTAGTGTTGCTACTTCTTGTGAAGATAACATTTTATCAAAACGTGCTTTTTCTACGTTTAAGATTTTACCTTTAAGCGGAAGAATAGCTTGGTTTTTACGGTTACGTCCCTGCTTGGCTGATCCGCCAGCAGAGTCCCCTTCCACTATATATAGTTCAGATTGGGCAGGATCTTTTTCTTGGCAATCAGCTAGCTTACCAGGTAAGCCTGCTAAGTCCATTGCACCTTTACGACGTGTCATTTCACGGGCTTTACGCGCCGCTTCACGAGCACGTGAGGCATCAATAATCTTACCTACAACAATTTTGGCATCAGTTGGGTTTTCTAATAAAAACTCAGTGAATTTTTCAGCCATTGCTTGTTCAACTGCAGACTTAACTTCACTTGAAACAAGCTTGTCTTTAGTTTGCGATGAGAACTTAGGATCAGGAACTTTAACACTAACAACAGCCGTTAAGCCTTCACGGGCATCATCACCGGTAGCATTGCTGGTTGTTTTAGCTTTTTTGTTAAAGCCTTCTTTTTCCATGTAGTTATTAAGTGTACGTGTTAGCGCTGATCTAAAACCGGCTAAGTGAGTACCACCATCACGTTGTGGAATATTATTTGTGAAACAGTAAATGTTTTCTTGGTATGCATCATTCCACTGCATTGATACTTCAACGCTAATACCATCTTCTTCACGTTCGTGAGTAAAATGGAATACACCTTTATGTATAGGTGTTTTATTACGGTTTAAGTATTCAACGAAAGCTTGAATACCGCCTTCGTATTTAAAGTGGTCAGATTTATTTTCTTCACGTTCATCATTTAAAATGATGCTCACACCTGAATTTAGGAATGAAAGCTCGCGTAAACGCTTAGCTAAAATTTCGTAATGAAAATCTAAGTTTGTGAACGTTTCACCACTTGGCCAAAAACGCAGTTCTGTACCAGTCGTGTCTGATTCACCAATAACAGCTAAAGGTGCATCTGGAACACCCATAGTGTAAAACTGCTCATGAAGTTTACCTTCACGGCGAACTGTAAGTTTTAGCTTTTCTGAAAGTGCATTTACAACAGAAACACCAACACCGTGTAAGCCACCTGATACTTTATAAGAGTTATCATCAAACTTACCACCGGCATGAAGTACCGTCATAATAACTTCGGCTGCTGATACGCCTTCTTCTTCATGGATAGAAGTTGGAATACCACGACCGTTATCTCGTACTGAGACAGAACCGTCTAAGTGAATCGTTACATAAATATCATCACAATGACCTGCTAAGGCTTCATCGATCGAGTTATCAACGACCTCAAACACCATGTGGTGTAAGCCTGTGCCATCATCGGTGTCCCCAATATACATTCCAGGACGCTTTCTTACTGCGTCTAATCCTTTAAGTACTTTAATACTCGACGAGTCATAATTCTCAGACATGGTTAATCCCACTTATCTTGTTATTAGGTTGCCATGTTTCACGTGGAACATTTGTAGTTCTCGTTGCATGGGTTCCACCACAGCAGAAATACTTTCAGACAAAATTGAAGAGATAAAAATTTGAGAACTGCAGTGAGCAAGTAATTGTCCCACTTTCTCTTTTGTATCTTCGCCTAACTCTGAAGGTAGATCATCTATTAGCAATATAGATTGCTTATCTGTCTCTGACTCAATTAAGCTATTTTGCGTAACTTTTAACGCATATAATAGTAACTTCAATTGACCGCGTGAGAATGTATTCTCCACGCTGTTGCCAGCGACACTAAAACTAAAATCGGCCTTATGAGGGCCTTTACTTGTAAACCCTTGGCGAGCATCTCGCTCAAAGTTTTGCTCTAACGCATCTGCAAGAGATTCGGTCTCTTTCCAGCCTGCGTTAAAGGTCATTTCTAAATCACGTACAAGCGTTAATTCTGCACACATTTTATCAAAAAACTGCTGCTTAAACCTACTTATATACGCCAATCTTAATTTATTTATTTCTTCAGCCAGTCTAACAAATTCTTTGTCCCAAAACTTAATTTGGTCAAAATAATTCTTGGGCTTAGTTTTTAACAATGCATTACGTTGTTTAAGTACTTTATTAAACGATTGCCATAAAAAAAAGAACTCATGTTCCACGTGGAACAAACCTAAATCTAAAAATTTCCTGCGCTCTTTAGGCCCACCAAAAAATAAAGAATAGCTCTCTGGTGTAATAATTTGCACTGGCATGAGTTGAGCTAGTTCGGATATTTTACGGCTCGCCTTACCTTGAATTTTTAAATTAGTTTCACCAGTTTGGGTTTTACTAATACCAATTGGAATAGATAAGTCGTGTATTGTTTTGCGCCCGTGAATTACAAACTGCTCTTGCTGATGCGCGATAATACTTTTGTGTTTTGGAGTACGAAAAGATTTGCCGTGAGAAAGGTAATAGATAGCCTCTAAAAGGCTGGTTTTTCCGCTGCCATTTTCACCATATATTATATTAACGCCGTTAACTGGTTCTAGCGTCAGCGCCTCAATATTACGAAAATATTTGAGGCTCAAATGACTTAAGCTCATTATGTATTTATAGTCTTATAAACGCATAGGCATAACAACGTACATTGCTTCTTCATCGCCTGCACCTTCAATTAATGCACTGCTGTTTGAGTCGGCTAATGTAAATAGTACGTCTTCTGTTTTTAATGTGTTTAGTACGTCTAATACGTAAGACACGTTAAACCCTATTTCTAGGTCAGCACCTTCGTAACTTACTTCAACAACTTCTTCAGCTTGTTCTTGCTCTGGGTTGTTGGCCGTAATTTTTAATAAACCATTTGACAAGTTTAAGCGTACGCCACGAAACTTTTCATTAGATAAAATAGACACTCGTTGGAACGCATTACGTAACCATTCTCGGTTAGCTGTAATTACTTTGTCGCCACCACGGGGTAATACACGACGGTAATCGGGAAAACGCCCATCAACCAGTTTACTTGTAAATGTAAACTCAATATCAATAATACGGATATGGTTAGCACCAAACTGAATTGTTACCAATTCATCGTCAGCTACCATAAGGCGCATAATTTCTTGCACACCCTTGCGAGGTATAATTAATTGACGTTGTGTATTAAGCGATTGCGTTAATTGCTTTTGCGCTATAGCTAAACGGTGACCATCTGTTGCTACTGTTTTTATGTCGGTATTATCTACTTCAAACGACATACCATTTAAGTAATAACGTACGTCTTGATTTGCCATCGAAAAATGCGTGCTTTCGAGTAACTTACGAAGCTCTAAACGAGTTAGTTGAAATTCAACCTCTCCGTCCCACTCTTCTAAATTAGGAAAATCATCAGCCGATAAAGTCGTTAATGAAAAACGGCTTTTACCACTGGTTAAAAGTAATTGATGCTCTTGCAAGCTTAAAGTAATGTCTGAACCATCTGGTAGACTTTTACAAATATCGAGTAACTTTTTAGCGGGTAACGTTAGTTTTGTATCGGCAATATCATCACCTACAAATACGCCAGAAACTAATTCAATTTCAAGGTCAGTACCCGTCATTGAAAGTTGTCCGTTTTCTACCACTAACAAAACGTTAGATAAAATTGGCAACGTGTGTTTGCGCTCTATTGCGCCCGACACTTGCACCAATGGCTTTAAAAATTGTTGTCTTGATATTGTTATTTGCATAATAAAGTCAGCCCTAAGATGACAATGTTCTTATTAAGTTTTGGTAATCTTCTTTAATTTCGTGGCTTTCGTCACGTAGTGATTTTATCTTACGACATGCATGTAATACGGTCGTATGATCGCGTCCACCAAATGCGTCACCAATCTCAGGTAAGCTGTGATTAGTTAATTCTTTAGATAATGCCATAGCTACTTGGCGCGGCCTCGCTATAGAGCGACTGCGGCGCTTAGATAACAGGTCTGATATACGAATTCGATAGTACTCAGCAACAGTTCGCTGAATATTGTCTATGGTAACCAGTTTATCTTGCAAGGCAAGTAAATCGCGTAGCGCTTCTTTTACAAAATCGATTGAAATAGGACGACCGGTAAAGTTCGCATTAGCGATTACACGGTTAAGTGCACCCTCTAGTTCACGAACATTTGAGCGTAATTTTTTGGCAATAAAAAAAGCAACTTCGTGTGGTAAGTTAATCTTACTTTGCTGGGCTTTTTTCATTAAAATAGCAACGCGTGTTTCAAGCTCTGGTGGCTCAATCGCAATTGTTAATCCCCAACCAAAACGTGATTTTAGCCTGTCTTCAACGCCTTCAATCTCTTTAGGGTAACGGTCAGAGGTTAAAATAATTTGTTGGTTGCCTTCAAGCAATGCATTAAAGGTATGAAAAAATTCTTCTTGTGAACGCTCTTTGTTAGCAAAAAATTGAATATCATCAATCATTAATGCATCAACACTACGGTAATAACGCTTAAATTCTTCTATCGCATTATTTTGAAGTGCCTTTACCATGTCTTGAACAAAGCGTTCTGAATGCATGTAAACAATTTTAGCATCTGGCTTATTTGCCATAATGCCATTACCTACTGCATGTAATAAGTGAGTTTTACCTAAACCAGTACCACCGTATATAAATACAGGGTTAAAAGCAGAGCCAGGATTGTCGGCAACCTGTGTGGCCGCAGCTTTTGCTAATTGGTTTGATTTACCTTCAACAAAGCTATCAAAAGTATAGTTTTCTTTAATGTTAGATTTGTAACCTGACTTAGGTGCAGGTTCAACAACTGGCTTTTGCTCGCGAGGCTGTTGTTTTGCTGAAGCGTGTGCACTTGGTGCCGATTGAGTTTCTATAACCGGTGCAGCTTGTGCATTTAATAAAGGTTTACTACCTACATCAAAACGTAGTTTTGGTGCTTCAACACCACAAATCTCTACTAGTAATTCGTTAATTCTATTTAGGTACTTTTCTCTCACCCAATCAAGCACAAAGCGATTAGGTGCATAAATCGTCAAGGTATCTTCGGTACTTTCTGCTTGTAGCGGTCTTACCCACATACTGAATTGCTGCGAAGGCAGCTCATCTTGCAATACATATAAACAACTTTGCCAAACCGACAGATACACAGTTAAACTCCCAGAGATATAATTTTTATTCCCGCACATCATTAATGATTATAAATCATACATTTATTGCGTTCAAATGGTCCAATAAGCGACCCAAGACCGCGTATTATGAAGACACTTTATCCACAAGTAAAAGATTGATTTTTATAAAATTGTTGATATCGATGTATAAAATCATTAACAAGCTGATTTAAAACAGTTTTTATTTTAGATCCTGAGAGGAGATCATAACAAAATAACACCAAGATCGCGAACCAAATTTACGATCCAATTTACTTTTCCCCCGCTTTTATTCACTTTTTATACAGGGGCTGTGGAAAACTTCTTATTTATGATGATCCTAACAGATCGCCTTATATGATCTCTTATATAGTAGTAGGTGGGTTATATACCCTTAACGTAATTATGATTGACTTTACATTACTTACTCTATAATATCTCGCGCTCGCAATGGCACCTATGCCAGGATCGCGACCTGTATAGGATGTTTTAACTTTAACCGATCGGATGAGATTGTTATGAAAAGAACTTTTCAACCTAGCGTTTTAAAACGCAAACGTGCACACGGCTTCCGTGCTCGCATGGCAACTGTAAATGGCCGTAAAGTATTAGCACGTCGCCGCGCTAAAGGCCGCAAAGTTCTTTCTGCTTAATTTATAAGTGGAAGACTTTAGCTTTGGCAGGGAGTTACGTCTGTTAACTCCCTCGCATTACTCTCGCATATTTAATGAACCCGCTCGGGCTGCAACTCCTTTCTTTACTCTATTAGCTAAACCAAATGACCAAGAAAAACCTCGGTTAGGTCTTACTGTTGCTAAAAAACGTGTAAAAAAGGCATGCCAACGAAACCGTATTAAACGTCTCGCTCGCGAAAGTTTTCGTTTAAATCAACACAGCATCGATAATATTGATATTGTGCTTATGGTTAAAAATGGTATTGATGAGCAGTCTAATGAAGAAATAACCAAACAACTTACTAAATTATGGCGAAAAATTAACGAACGCTGTAAACCAGGTGCACCTAAACCGCCACCTTTTAAGAAACGCCCAAACAAATCAGCTAAATCTAACAAACAAACCTAATTGCAATAGAATTGCAGGGTTAATTAATGTATCTTTAGCTCACCTTTTAATCATGCATTTAAATTTTCTAATTGAGTCTTTAAATACATGATATCTATCTCACTAAACTTAAGTAGGGGCATAAACATCATGAGGTTACTTAAACCACTTGTTGCTTTACCAACTTTTTGTTTAGTGTTATTTATCCGCGGTTATCAAAAGTGGATTAGCCCGCTGTTAGGTCCGCATTGTCGTTTTAATCCAACCTGTTCTAGTTATGCTATTCAAGCAATTAAATTGCATGGATCGGTAAAAGGTAGTTGGTTAGCTTTAAAACGCATATTAAAATGCCATCCTTTACATTCAGGCGGAGACGACCCCGTTCCTGAAAAATTAACCCATATTAACCACCAACACGAGAAATAAGAGCTGTTATGGAATCGCAACGCACGTTTTTATTAATTGGCCTAATGCTAGTGTCGTTTTTATTGTTCCAAGAATGGGATAATGATTACAACAAGCCTAAAGTCGATCCAAGTGCCACAACACAAACACTACAAGCAAATTCACCAGAGTCGGATGATTATATTCCTTCATCGTCAGATTCAGAGTTCCCTGCTTCAGCAACTTTAGCTAAGCGTTCAGTTATTGAAATTACAACTGACGTCTTTAAAGTTAAAATTGACACCAAAGGCGGTGACATTGTTGAAACAGACCTTCTTCAATACGAAGAGACAAAAGGCAGTGACACGCCTTATATGCTTCTTGGTCAGCTTGATGGTGGCAAACAATACTTTTCACAAAGTGGCTTAATTGGTTTAAATGGCCCTGACGGATCAGCTAATGGTCGCCCTACTTATAGTACCGAACAAAAATCATATACCTTAACGGGTGATGAGCTTCGCGTTCCACTTCAGTTTACTGATAGTAATGGTGTTAGTTTTACTAAAACGTATGTATTCAAAAAAGGTCAGTATGACGTAGGCCTAGAATACAAAATTAACAACACTACCAGCGCACCTCTTCAAGTACAGCTATACACGCAAATTAAGCGTACCGTACAAGAAAAAGGTAGCATGGTTGATCAAAACTATTTAGGTGCTGCATACGGTACTGATGAAGAAAAATACGAAAAGTATAGTTTTTCAGATATGGCTGATAAAAACCTAAATAAAAGCACACAAGGTGGTTACGTTGCCTTTATTCAACATTACTTTGTAAGTGCTTGGGTTCCAATGCAGGATCAATCAAATACACTTTATAGCTTAATTACAAAAAGTAATGCCGCTATTATTGGTGCTAAAGATCCCGCTGTAAATATTCAAGCTGGTAGTGAGCAAATACTAACTGCTACCTATTATATGGGCCCGAAAGAGTCAGATATTCTTGAAGCGATTCACCCAGACCTAGACCTAACCGTAGATTACGGTTGGTTATTTTTTATCTCGCAACCTTTATTTGTATTGCTAAAATGGCTACACAGCATTTTAGGTAACTGGGGTGTAGCAATTATTGCCATCACTATTATCGTTAAATCGTTAATGTATCCACTTACTAAAGCGCAATACACTTCAATGGCAAAAATGCGTGCCCTACAGCCTAAAATGGCAGCCCTTAAAGAAAAGTTTGGTGATGACCGTCAAAAGTTCGGCCAAGCAACTATGGAAATGTACAAAAAAGAAAAAGTTAACCCAATGGGTGGCTGTTTCCCTATTTTGCTACAAATGCCAATTTTCTTAGCCTTGTTCTACGTATTCTTAGAGTCTACTGAACTTCGCCATGCTGAATTCATTTTTTGGTTAACTGACCTTTCTGCGAAAGACCCGTACTACGTATTGCCAATATTATTTGGTGCGAGTATGTTTGTGACGCAAAAGCTACAACCTATGACGGTTACTGATCCAATGCAGCAAAAAATGATGACCTTTATGCCGGTTATCTTCTCTGTATTCTTCTTATGGTTCCCATCTGGTTTAGTTCTTTACTGGTTAGTGTCTAACCTTATTTCTATTGTCCAGATGTTAATCATCTACCGTGGCATGGAAAAGAAAGGAATTAAAGTAAGAGGCTAACTAAGCTCCTACTTATATAAAGGCGACTTCGGTCGCCTTTTTTATTGCCTGTTTTTCACCACAGCTATTCGCTACAAATAAATCGATAGGTTACAATACGGGCATAAAGTTACTCATCGTTGGCAAATTAATAGCATGATCAATCAAGATACAATTGCAGCACAAGCAACAGCACCTGGACGTGGTGGTGTTGGTATTATTCGCGTTTCAGGTAGCCTTGCTAAAAGTGTCGCCGAAAAAGTAGTAGGTAAAATACCTAAAGTTCGCTACGCCGATTATGTGCCATTTAAAAGCCTTGCTGGCGAGCAACTTGATCAAGGTATTGCCATTTACTTTGCAGGTCCTAACTCATTTACTGGTGAAGACGTACTTGAATTACAAGGCCACGGCGGTCCTGTAGTACTGGATATGTTACTTAAAGAAATTAGTAAAATAGAGGGCGTTCGTTTAGCAAAGCCTGGTGAGTTTTCTGAGCGCGCATTTATGAATGACAAGCTTGATTTAACACAAGCAGAAGCCATCGCCGACTTAATTAATGCCACTAGCGAGCAAGCCGCTAAAAGCGCCCTACAGTCTCTCCAAGGTGAGTTTTCTAAGCACATAGAAACACTCGTAGAAAAAGTAATTCACTTACGCATGTATGTAGAAGCGGCAATAGATTTTCCTGATGAAGAAATTGATTTTTTATCAGATGGTAAAGTGTCAGGCGACTTAGACGCGATTATTACTCAGCTTAACACTGTAACCAACCAAGCCAAGCAAGGCAGTATCATGCGCGAAGGTATGCGTGTTGTTATTGCAGGTCGCCCTAATGCGGGTAAATCAAGCCTGCTTAACGCTCTAGCCGGTCGTGAAGCCGCAATCGTAACAGAAATAGCCGGTACCACTCGCGACGTACTACGAGAGCATATACATATAGATGGTATGCCACTGCATATTATAGATACAGCAGGCCTACGCGAAAGCCCTGACCGCGTAGAACAAATAGGTATTGAGCGTGCATGGGATGAAATAAACCAAGCCGACCGCGTTTTATTTATGCTTGATGGCACTGATACTATAGATACTGACCCGCACAAAATTTGGCCTGAATTTATGGCAAAATTACCAGAAGGTATGGGGGTTACGGTCATCAGAAATAAAGCTGATTTATCGGGCGACATAGTCGGAATGGAGCAAGAGCAACAATACCCGGTCATCAGCTTAAGTGCTAAAAATGCTGACGATATTGAACTTGTTCGCGAGCATTTAAAGGCTTGTATAGGTTTTCAAGGCGCAACAGAAGGTGGCTTTATGGCGCGCCGTCGTCATTTGGATGCACTAGAAAGTGCTGCGTATCATTTAGAAACGGGTAAAACACAGTTAGAAATGCACATTGCTGGTGAAATACTCGCTGAAGAACTGCGTTTAACACAGCAGTATTTGAATGAAATAACCGGTGAATTTACCTCAGACGACTTACTTGGCAAAATATTTAGCTCGTTTTGTATTGGTAAATAAACACCCTATTACAGATATATTTTTATTATAAGAGCACTTAGGTGCTCTTTTTTTATGTAAAATATTCTGCTGTAAAATATGTATTTATACACCTGATGTCTGCAAATTACTGCCAATAAAATCATATCCAAAACTATCTTTATTACGTGCTAAGAGAGGTCTGATTATATAGAGTAGACAATACTGAGAGTGCTTATTGAGGAATTAATAGCACAAATCACACCTATTATTAAGGTTAAAATCGATACATTTTTAAACAACCGCACGCTTTAATAGCGTTATATGTCATACAAAAAGTAGTTATAAATGGCTTCCTTATACTTACTTTAGCGCACAAAAATGCACTAAAACACACCTGATACACGCAATAAATGATGCTATTCGCTCAATTAAAGAGCTAAAAAACACTGATTAGTACTCTAAAAAGCTTACTTTTGACAACATATAATTTGATAATCACTGTGATTTTTAAATAAAATAACTCAACTGCTAAGTATTCAAAACTTTTGATCTGCTAACTCCACCAGCAAAATTAATAAAAATAGCAGCTCTTAATTCGCATAAAATTAAAAATACCGAGATCACTTATCCACAATACCTAATTTTCAGCTCAAATAAATACCAAAACTAGGTAAATCAGTCGCAAAAACCTCATGATCAATTGTAATTTATCTATTTATGAACTTATTTTTAATTAATTTCATTAGATCTGCTTTATTAGATCATTTTAAAAAATTATTTTCGATCTAAATTTAAGGTTATCAACAGGCTTTATATCCACATTATGATCAACATGTATTTTTAATTGAGATATTTACAATTTAATTTTTTACTGACAAGTAATATCAATAACTTAGCGAATATAAAACAAACTAAAAAAACAGTTTAAGCAGAGCTTTCCCCACTGTTATCAACAACTTGATCAGAAGATTACATTTAAAGATAATTTGTTAAACACTATATTATCAACAACTTAAATAAACAATTTTGAATGAGTGTAAAATTACCGCAAAAATAGTTATACAAAAAAGCACTCTTAACTTTACTGTTATCCTCACTCAGTTATCATAGGCGGCAATTATAACCAATGTGATCACTAATATTCATGAGTTCAGTAAATCTTATTGTCGGCAGCCAAATGGGATCAGCCGAGTATGTTGCAGAGCAATTAAGCGACGCGCTTAATAACCTTGGTATTACTACGCAACTACATGATCAACCTGAATTTAGCGATATTGATCAGCAAAATACCATTTGGTTAATCTGCACATCAACTTATGGTGCAGGTGATTACCCTGAAAATCTTATTAGTTTTGTTGAAGATGTAACTCAAGCAGATGATTTATCTGAATTAAAATATTCAGTAATCGCTTTAGGCGACACTAGTTATGATACTTATAACCTAGCAGGACGTAATATAGATGCCTTATTAACTCAAAAAGGCGCTATAAAAGTAGCAGAACGTTTAGAGCTTAATATTCTCGATGAAGCACTACCAGAAGACACTGCATTAACATGGTTAGACTCTTGGATAGCTCAAACAGGCATAAAATAGATAGATCAAGTAAAAAGTTATATATAAAGTTACCCACAATTTACTAATAATTTAATAGGTTTTGTGGATAAAGATTGAATAAACTGCGTTTTAAAGCATGCTTATCCATTGGATAAGATCCAACTGATTCAACCCTGTGCATAAAGTGCCTTTTTGATCAGAGCTTATTTGCTGGATGATCCGATCATATTAACACCTTTAGATCTGATCTAATTTCATGTTTTAAATGAAGATCTAAACCTTATCAACAGAAAAGTCGATCAGTAGTAGTAATAGTAATAAAAGATCTCTTTAAAAGATCCTTTATATTATTAGAGATCACATACTTAGATCTTGCCCTTTGTTTAATCATTTATCTTCTGCCAATTTCTAGGTAGAATACGCTCCCTTTTGAAGTTTACCGGTTTGATTTAAGTAGGATCCCATTAATGATTTTTCACGAAAATTTTGACGTTATCGTAGTAGGTGGTGGACATGCTGGCACTGAAGCCGCATTAGCAGCTGCCCGTATGGGGATGAATACCCTGCTACTGACTCACAATATGGATACCCTTGGTCAAATGTCTTGCAACCCAGCAATTGGTGGGATTGGCAAAGGTCATTTGGTAAAAGAGATCGACGCGCTTGGTGGTGCAATGGCACAGGCCATTGATAAAGGCGGGATCCAATTTCGTACACTAAATTCTTCAAAAGGACCTGCTGTTCGTGCTACTCGAGCACAAGCAGATCGTGCTTTGTACAAAGCGGCTATTCAAACAACATTACAAAACCAAGATAACCTTAAGATTTTTCAACAATCATGTGATGATCTTATTGTTGAAAACGATCGTGTTACTGGCGTAGTAACTCAAATGGGTTTACGTTTTAGTGCACCAAGTGTTGTTTTAACCGTGGGTACTTTTTTAGGCGGCTTAATTCATATTGGTTTAGAAAATTATAAAGGCGGTCGTGCAGGCGATCCTCCTTCAATCGCTTTAGCTGATCGCTTACGTGAACATCCATTTAGAGTTGATCGTTTAAAAACAGGTACACCTCCACGTATTGATGCACGTACTGTTGATTTTACAAAAATGGAAGCACAGCCAGGTGATACACCAACTCCTGTGTTTTCGTTTATGGGTAAACAATCAGATCACCCACAACAGATACCGTGTTACATAACTTACACAAACGAAAAAACACACGATGTTATTCGTAAAAACTTACATCGCTCACCTATGTACTCAGGTGTTATTGAAGGTATTGGTCCACGATACTGCCCTTCAATTGAAGATAAAATTGTTCGTTTTGCAGATAAAGATAAACATCAAATATTTGTTGAGCCTGAAGGTTTAACATCATACGAATTATACCCAAATGGTATTTCGACTAGTTTACCGTTTGATGTACAACTTGAAATTGTGCAATCGATTACAGGTTTTGAAAATGCACATATTTGTCGACCTGGTTACGCAATTGAATATGATTACTTTGATCCACGTGATTTAAAACAATCTTTAGAAACTAAATTTATTGAAGGTTTATTTTTTGCGGGTCAAATTAACGGTACTACCGGCTATGAAGAAGCGGGTGCACAAGGCTTAATTGCAGGTATGAATGCTGCACTAAAAGTACAAGGCAAAGATTCTTGGACACCACGTCGTGATGAAGCTTACGTTGGTGTATTAATCGACGACTTAGCAACACTGGGTACAAAAGAACCATACCGCATGTTTACCAGTCGTGCCGAATACCGTTTATTACTTCGTGAAGATAATGCTGATATTCGTTTAACTGAAAAAGGCCGTGAACTAGGTTTAGTTAATGACGAACGCTGGCAGGCATTTAACGAAAAAATGGAAGTAATCGAAAAAGAGAAGCAACGCATTAAAGATACGTGGATTCATAAAGATCACGCCGTTGTAGATCAAGTAAATGCATTACTGAAAACACCGCTTACACGTGAAGCAAGTTTAGAAGAATTACTTCGTCGCCCAGAGATTCGTTATAACGATCTTATGGCTATAGAAGGATTAGGATCTGAATTTACAAACAAAGCGGCACTTGAACAAGTTGAGATCCATACTAAGTACGCAGGTTATATTGCGCGTCAACAAGATGAGATCAACAAACAGCTTCGTCATGAGCAAACAATTTTACCAAAAGAGTTTGATTATAAAACCGTATCAGGTTTGTCAAATGAGGTAGTTGCCAAGCTTATTGAGTCGCGTCCTGACACTATTGGTCAAGCATCGCGTATTTCTGGTATCACCCCAGCGGCGATTTCGCTATTATTAGTGTATCTGAAGAAGCAAGGCTTATTACGCAAATCCGCGTAACGGTAAGGGTACATAGTGTTACAGCAACAATTAACTACATTGTTAGCGCAAACTGATATTGCGCTAACAGAAAAACAACAGCAACAGCTAGTTCGTTACGTCGAGTTATTGAATAAGTGGAATAAGGCTTATAACTTAACCTCAGTACGCTTACCTGAAGAAATGATGATTAAGCATATTATGGATAGCTTAGTTGTTGCGCCTCACTTACCCGGTCATCATTATATTGATGTTGGAACGGGTCCTGGATTACCGGGTATCGTATTAGCAATTGCATTACCTAATACACATTTTGTGTTATTAGATAGCTTAGGTAAACGTGTACGATTTTTAATGCATGTTAAACATGAGCTTGGTCTTGATAATGTAACCCCGGTTCAGTCAAGAGTTGAAGAATATCAACCAAGTGTTAAATTAGACGGCGTACTAAGTCGTGCTTTTGCTTCATTACAAGATATGATTGACTGGTGTTCGCACTTAATCGATCATTCGGGTAAATTTATAGCACTTAAAGGCGTGTTCCCTAGCGAAGAGCTAGAGTCACTACCTGCAGGCGTTAAGTTTGAGCAAAAAATTGCATTAGAAGTACCTAATTTAGATGCACAACGACATTTAATTATTCTTTCTAAAGACTAGGGATCAGAGACACCGTGGCAAAAGTCATCGCATTAGCAAATCAAAAAGGTGGTGTGGGTAAAACTACAACCGCTGTTAACCTCGCTGCGTCTATGGCTGCAACGAAACGTAAAGTGCTGTTAATTGATCTCGATCCGCAAGGTAATGCGACTATGGGTAGTGGCGTAGATAAATATGGCGACGTGCCAACTATTTACGACCTACTTATTGAAGATAAACCTATAGAAGACGTTATCATTAAAGAAACGTCTGGTGAATACCATATGATTGCTGCAAACGGTGATGTAACCGCTGCAGAAGTTAAATTGATGGAATTATTTGCCCGTGAAGTGCGTTTACGTAATGCACTTGAAAAAATTCAGGACCAGTACGAATTTATTTTTATCGACTGTCCACCCTCTCTAAATATGTTAACTGTTAATGCAATGGCCGCAGCTGATTCTATTTTAGTGCCAATGCAGTGTGAGTATTATGCACTTGAAGGGTTAACCGCATTAATGGATACGATTACGCAGCTTGCTAAGTTAGTGAATCCTAGCTTACAAATTGAAGGCATACTTCGTACTATGTACGACCCGCGTAACCGTTTGGCAAATGATGTATCAGAACAATTAAAACAACATTTTGGCGATAAAGTATACCGTACGGTGATCCCGCGTAATGTTCGTTTAGCTGAAGCACCTAGTTTTGGTACTCCTGCTATGTACTATGACCGGGCATCAAGTGGCGCTAAAGCATATTTAGCACTCGCTGGTGAAATGTTACGCAGAAAAGAAAAAACAGCGTCCGTTGTCGCCTAACTTTGAGGTAAAAAAATAACATGTCTGCTAAAAAACGAGGTTTAGGCCGAGGACTCGATGCACTTTTAAGTTCGTCAAAGCCTGCACCGAGCGCAAGCAAGGAACAAGACACATCAAACGTGACTGACGCTGTGCAAAATGCCGCGGCTAATAATAGTGAATTACAAAAACTTCCAATAGAGTTTTTACACTCTGGTAAATACCAACCTCGTAAAGACATGTCTGAAGAGGCGCTAGAAGAGCTTGCTAGTTCTATTCGCTCACAAGGTATTATTCAACCCATTGTTGTGCGCCCTATTGCACACAATAGCTTTGAAATTATTGCTGGTGAGCGTCGTTGGCGCGCAGCGCAAATAGCTAAGCTTGAAACAGTACCTTGTATTATTAAAGATGTACCTGATGAAGCTGCCGTTGCGATTGCACTGATAGAAAATATTCAGCGTGAAGATTTAAATGCCATGGAAGAAGCAGTTGCACTTAATCGTTTACTAATAGAATTTGAATTAACACATCAGCAAGTAGCAGATGCGGTGGGTAAATCACGTACGACTGTAACTAACTTATTGCGTTTAAATAACTTAAATAGTGATGTAAAAATTCTGTTAGAACATGGCGATATTGAAATGGGCCATGCTCGTTGCCTGTTAGCCCTTGAAGGTGAAGCGCAGTCAGATGCTGCTCGTTTAGCTGTAGCTAAAGCATTAACAGTTCGAGAAACTGAAAAGCTCGTACGCTCAATTTTAGAACCTTTACCTGCTAAAGAAATAACCGAAAAAGATCCAGATGTTAAGCAGTTAGAACAACAACTCGCTGAAAATCTAGGTGCTAAAGTAGAGATTAACTACAATAAAAAAGGCAAAGGTAAACTGGTTATTTCGTATACTAACCTAGATGAACTTGACGGCATTTTAAATCGTATCAATCACGACAATACCCACCATTAGTTTTCTACATGTCTAAAAAGGGACATTTGTAGCTATTTCGTGTTACAAAGCATCTACTCAAGTTGCAAAACTGGCAGGATTAAGTATAATTTCGCCAGTTTTCACACCCTAACAATTAGAACGCAATAAAGGTTAACTAAACGTGACTGATAAGTTAGCGAGTCCATATCGACTTGCCGTATTAAAGTTAATTTGCCTTCAGGGTGTTGTAGCATTAGTTGCTGCTGTAATTATTTTTTTTAGTTCGGGAGTCAATGCCTCGCTTTCATCACTCGCTGGTGGAACTGTAGCAGTACTTCCGCACTTTGTATTTGCACTTTATGCATTCAGATATATGGGTGCAAGTCGAGCAAATCAAGCGTATGCCTCGTTGAAACGCGGCAACGGATTAAAGTTTATGCTAACAATTGTATTGTTTGCGCTAGTACTGAAGCATTTTCCGGTAATTTTATTACCCTTTTTTAGTACTTATATACTGGCGCTCTTTACTGGATTGTTCGCACCCGTTTTTTTTAAACATTAACTTTTGGGATATAACATGGCAGCAGAAGAAGTTACTCTATCTGGCCATATCCAGCACCATTTGACCAATGCTAAGATGTGTTCGACCGATACAGGTCTCGCCTTCAATAAAGCATGTACGGACAGTGGATTCTGGACATGGCATATAGATACCCTTGCATGGTCTATCGGTTTAGGTCTTATATTTTTATGGATCTTTCGTAGTGCCGCTAAAAAATCAACACTAGGTGTACCTGGAAAATTTCAGTGTTTTATTGAAATAATCGTAGAATTTGTTGGTGACAACGTACGCGATACTTTCCATGGTAAAAGCAAGCTTATTGCACCATTAGCCTTAACGATTTTCGTTTGGGTGTTCTTAATGAACTTAATGGATTTAATACCAGTTGATTTCCTTCCAGCATTTGCAGGTTTCGTTGGTGAGACTGCATTTGGTATGGATTCACACGATGTGTACATGAAAATTGTACCAACGACTGACATTAATATGACTTCAGCGCTAGCGCTGGGTGTATTTATACTAATGGTTGGCTTTTCAATCAAAATAAAAGGTATTGGCGGGTTTATTAAAGAGTTAACGCTTCATCCGTTCAGCTCAAATAACATGTTTGTTCAAATTATTTTGATACCATTTAACTTATTACTTGAACTGATTGCACTCGTTTCTAAACCGTTTTCATTAGCACTACGTTTGTTTGGTAACTTATATGCTGGTGAGTTGATTTTCATCTTGATCGGCGCTATCGGTTTTATGCAACTACCGTTGCACTTTGTTTGGGCTGTATTCCATATTCTAGTTATTACATTACAAGCATTCTTATTCATGATGCTTACGATTGTATACCTAAGCATGGCAAGTTCAGATAATCACTAATTTTTAGATTTACAATTTTACTTTTACTTTTAACTTTACAATTGAAACTTTGGAGAAATAAATGGAAGCTTTAGAATTATTAACAGGCTTAAAATACATCGCAGTAGCTTTACTAATCGGTTTTGGTGCAATCGGCACAGCAATCGGTTTTGGTAACATGGGCGGTAAATTCCTTGAAGCATGTGCGCGTCAACCTGAGCTTGCACCTTCGCTACAAGTTAAGATGTTTATTCTTGCTGGTCTAATCGATGCTGTAGCAATGATTGGTGTTGGTATCGCTATGGTATTGTTGTTCGTACTTTAATTTTATTCTTTGAACAGCTTACTATTTAAGGAGGAGCGGTTGTGAATTTAAACGCCACTCTTATCGGTGAATTGATTGCGTTTACGGTGTTCGTATTATTTTGTATGAAATACGTATGGCCACCACTAAACGGTGCAATTGAAGCTCGCCAGAAAAAAATCGAAGATGGTTTAGCTGCCTCTGATAGAGCCGAAAAAGACTTAGAACTTGCGCAAAAGAAAGCTGCTGAACAGCTTAAAGATGCAAAAGCTCAAGCGGCTGATATCATTGATCAAGCTAAAAAGCGTGCAGTGCTAATTGTTGACGAAGAAACACTTCGTGGTCAACAAGAGCGTGAAAGTATCATTGCTCAAGGGCACTCTGAAGTTGAGTCTGAACGTAATCGCATAACAGAAGAACTACGTAAGCAAGTAGCAACTCTGGCAGTGATTGGCGCAGAACGTATTTTAGAGCGTGAAATTAATCAAGCCGCACATAGTGACATCGTTGAAAAACTTGTCGCTGAGCTGTAATTAGGAGGGTATGAGCATGTCTAATTTGACTACTATCGCTCGCCCATACGCTAAAGCGGCTTTTGAACTTGCCGTTGAGAAAGGCACTCTAGAAAGCTGGAATGATATGTTGTTCTTTGCAGGCCATGTAGCCAGCAATGAGCAAGCATCGTCTGTTTTAGCGAGTATGCCTACAGCTACTGCACAAGCTGAATTATTTATTCAACTTTGTGCTGAGCAGCTCAACGAACAAGGTCAGAACCTAGTTAAGGTGATGGCTGAAAATGGACGTTTGACAGCTCTACCTGAAGTTGCACAGTTATTTGCTGAATTTAAAGCAGAATACGATAAAGAAATCGAAGTAGATGTGATTTCTGCAACTCCTCTTGTTGCTGCGCAACAAGAGTCATTGGTAGCGGCACTTGAAAAACGTTTCGCACGCAAAGTTAAGCTGAATTGTAGTGAAGACGCGTCAGTGGTTGGTGGACTTATTATTAGGTCTGGCGACACTGTAATCGACGGTACTATTCGCGGTAAATTAAACCGCTTAGCTACAACACTACAATCGTAATTGGGAAAAAGAGCATGCAACTTAATTCCACTGAAATTTCAGATCTGATCAAACAACGTATTGAGAAGTTCGAAGTTGTAAGTGAAGCTCGTAACGAAGGTACTATTGTATCTGTTACTGACGGTATCATCCGCATCCACGGTCTTGCTGACTGTATGCAAGGTGAAATGATTGAGCTTCCTGGCAGCCGTTATGCTATCGCACTAAACCTTGAGCGCGACTCAATTGGTGCAGTAGTAATGGGTCCGTACGCTGACCTTACTGAAGGCGTAAAAGTATATACAACTGGTCGTATTTTAGAAGTTCCTGTTGGTCCTGGTTTACTTGGTCGTGTTGTAAACACACTAGGTGCTCCAATCGATGGTAAAGGCGCTCTAGATAACGACGGGTTTGAACCTGTAGAAAAAATTGCACCAGGTGTAATCGAGCGTAAATCTGTAGATGAGCCAGTTCAAACTGGTTATAAATCTATTGATGCGATGATTCCAGTTGGTCGTGGTCAACGTGAACTTATCATTGGTGATCGCCAAACAGGTAAAACTGCACTAGCAATCGATGCAATCATCAATCAAAAAGACACAGGCGTTAAGTGTGTGTACGTTGCGATTGGTCAAAAAGCATCTACTATTGCAAACGTAGTTCGTAAATTAGAAGAGCATGGTGCACTAGCAAATACTATCGTAGTTGTTGCATCTGCTTCTGAATCTGCGGCACTTCAGTACTTAGCACCGTTCGCGGGCTGTACTATGGGTGAATACTTCCGTGACCGTGGTGAAAACGCATTAATCGTATATGATGATTTGTCTAAGCAAGCAGTTGCTTACCGTCAAATTTCATTACTACTTAAGCGTCCACCAGGCCGTGAAGCATACCCAGGTGACGTATTCTACCTTCACTCTCGTCTTTTAGAGCGTGCATCGCGTGTAAACGCAGATTACGTTGAAAAGTTCACTAATGGTGAAGTGAAAGGTAAAACTGGTTCATTGACGGCATTGCCAATCATTGAAACTCAAGGCGGCGACGTTTCTGCGTTCGTACCGACTAACGTTATCTCTATCACCGATGGTCAGATCTTCTTAGAAACTGACTTATTCAACTCAGGTATCCGTCCGGCAGTAAATGCTGGTATCTCGGTATCGCGTGTTGGTGGTGCTGCACAAACTAAAATCGTTAAGAAACTAGGTGGCGGTATCCGTCTAGCCCTAGCTCAGTACCGTGAATTAGCTGCGTTTTCGCAGTTCGCGTCTGACCTTGATGATGCAACTCGTGCTCAACTTGAGCATGGTGAGCGTGTAACAGAGCTAATGAAGCAGAAACAGTACGCGCCAATGTCTGTTGCTGATATGTCTTTGTCGTTATTTGCTGCTGAAAAAGGCTTCCTTCAAGACATCGAAATCGCGAAAATCGGTGACTTTGAAGCAGCTTTACTTTCGTATGCAAATAGCACATACGCAGTGCTTGTGGCTCAAATCAATGAAACTGGTAACTTGAATGCCGAGATCGAAGCGCAGCTTAAAGAACTTCTAACGAAGTTCAAGTCTACGCAAACTTGGTAATTTAGTTATTAATGGTGCGCTTTAGGAAACTAAAGCACACCTTGATTCGGAGAGAGAGTCATGGCCAGCGGAAAAGAGATTAAAAGCAAGATCGGGAGTATTAAAAATACTCAAAAGATCACTAGCGCAATGGAAATGGTTGCTGCGTCTAAAATGAAAAGGGCGCAAGAACGCGTTGCTTCAAGCCGTCCATACGCTGACAAATTACGTGAAGTAATTGGTCGTGTTGCTCAAGCAAATCTTGATTTTACTCACCCGTTCTTAAAAGATCGTGAAGTGAAACGAGTTGGTTATATTGTTATCTCTACAGACCGTGGTCTGTGTGGCGGTCTAAACTCAAACGAGTTTAAGAAAGTTGCACTTGATGTTAAAGCGTGGAAAGAAAAAGGTGTTGATGCTGAATTTGCTACTTTAGGTAGTAAAGCAGCTGGCTTCTTTCAACGTTTTGGTGGTCAACTACTCGCTAAAAAAGC
The DNA here is from genome assembly GCF_015864705.1 of Pseudoalteromonas sp. NGC95. NCBI lineage: Bacteria > Pseudomonadati > Pseudomonadota > Gammaproteobacteria > Alteromonadales > Pseudoalteromonadaceae > Pseudoalteromonas > Pseudoalteromonas sp. NGC95. The sequence goes on along the minus strand of NZ_JADYWR010000025.1, from coordinate 8,574 downwards.
GGGCCTAGGAGATAAACCTTCAGTACAAGACGTTATTGGTCCTGTAAAAGTTATGCTTGATGCATTTTCTGAAGGCAAAATAGACCGTTTATTCTTGGTATATAACAAATTCGTTAATACCATGAGGCAAGAGCCAATTATAGATCAGTTACTCCCTTTGCCAAAAGCTGAAGAAGAAGTATCTGCTCACACATGGGATTACTTATACGAGCCAAATCCAGAGGCTATTTTAGAGTCTTTGTTAGTACGCTTTATTGAGTCTCAAGCATACCAAGGTGTGGTAGAAAATGCTGCCTCTGAACAGGCTGCTCGTATGGTTGCAATGAAAGCTGCAACTGATAACGCAGGTGACCTTATGGACGAGCTACAGCTTGTTTATAACAAGGCTCGCCAAGCAGCAATCACACAAGAAATTAGTGAGATTTGTTCTGGCTCAGCAGCAGTTTAATGCTTCGGGTAAAGATTAACGAGAGGAATAGACATGAGTTTAGGTAAGGTCGTCCAAATTATCGGCGCCGTTGTGGATATTGAATTTCCACAAGATAGCGTGCCAGCGGTATACCACGCACTAAGAGTAACAGATGGCGATTTAGCTGGTTTGACTCTAGAAGTTCAACAACAGCTAGGTGGCGGTGTAGTGCGTACTATCGCTATGGGTACTACTGATGGTTTACGTCGTAGTGCTTTAGTTATGAATACAGGTGAATCGATTCAAGTTCCAGTTGGTAAAGCAACACTTGGTCGTATCATGAACGTACTTGGTGAGCCAATCGATGAAGCGGGTCCAATCGGCGAAGAAGACCGTATGTCTATTCACCGTGCAGCACCTTCATACGAAGAGCAATCAAGTTCAGTTGAACTTTTAGAAACTGGTATCAAGGTTATCGACCTTGTATGTCCGTTTGCTAAAGGTGGTAAAGTTGGTTTATTCGGTGGTGCCGGTGTTGGTAAAACTGTAAACATGATGGAACTTATCCGTAACATCGCAATCGAGCACAGCGGCTACTCAGTATTCGCAGGTGTTGGTGAGCGTACACGTGAGGGTAACGATTTCTACCATGAGATGAACGATTCAAACGTACTTGATAAAGTATCGCTTGTATACGGTCAGATGAACGAGCCTCCTGGTAACCGTTTACGCGTAGCGTTAACTGGTCTTACTATGGCTGAAAAGTTCCGTGATGAAGGTCGCGATGTACTTTTCTTCGTAGATAACATCTACCGTTATACTCTTGCTGGTACAGAAGTATCTGCACTACTTGGTCGTATGCCATCAGCGGTAGGTTACCAGCCTACACTTGCTGAAGAAATGGGTGTGCTTCAAGAGCGTATCGCTTCTACTAAGACGGGTTCAATTACATCAATCCAAGCGGTATACGTACCTGCGGATGATTTAACGGATCCATCTCCAGCAACTACCTTTGCTCACTTAGACGCAACAGTAGTACTTTCACGTGATATCGCGTCACTTGGTATCTACCCAGCGGTAGACCCACTTGATTCATCTTCACGTCAACTTGACCCACAAGTAATTGGTCAAGAGCACTACGATACAGCACGTGGCGTTCAAACAGTTCTTCAGCGTTATAAAGAACTTAAAGACATCATTGCAATCCTAGGTATGGACGAGCTTTCTGACGAAGATAAGCAACTTGTATCTCGTGCACGTAAAATCCAACGTTTCCTATCTCAGCCATTCTTCGTGGCAGAGGTGTTTACAGGCGCGTCTGGTAAGTACGTATCACTAAAAGATACAATTTCTGGCTTTAAAGGCATCTTAAACGGTGAATTTGATGATATGCCAGAGCAAGCGTTCTACATGGTTGGCTCTATCGAAGAAGCTCAAGAAAAAGCCAAAGGCATGTAACTAGGAGGGTAGTATGACAGCTATGACTGTACATCTTGACGTAGTAAGCGCTGAGCAGAGTTTGTTCTCTGGTCTTGTTGAATCGATTCAAGTATCTGGTAGTGAAGGCGAGCTGGGTGTAAACCTAGGCCATGCTCCACTACTAACTGCCCTTAAACCTGGTATGGTACGTTTAGTTAAGCAATTTGGTCACGAAGATGTGATATATGTTGCTGGCGGTACATTAGAAGTTCAACCAAATCACATCACGATTCTTGCAGATACTGCGGTTCGTGGTGAAGATTTAGATGAAGATTCTGTACAAAAAGCTAAACGTGAAGCTGAAGAACATATGGCGAATTCGTCAGCTGTTGAGTTTGATTATCAGCAAGCGGCTACGCGACTGGCAGAAGCAGTTGCTCAGTTACGCGTAATTCAGCAATTACGTCACAAGTAAGCCTATCCGGTTTGTAAAAAGCCCACTTTAAGTGGGCTTTTTTGTGCCTGTTACTTTTGTATTTACACTAAATACCTTAGTCCGATTATTATCTACACTTTTACACTTATATCCTGCCGGAATACTCGCTACAATAACGCCATTCAATTAAGTGTGTTTTCAGTCAAGATTCAGTACTAATAAACTAACCTACTGAGTATCTGCACAAGAAGTGATTTACGTAATCTTCTGATCGAACATAAGACTTATTTAGCTAAAACAACGAAAAAAGGAAATTGTTTTAATGGCTCTAACAACTATTATTCTTGCTGCGGGTAAAGGTACTCGTATGCGCTCTGCTTTACCTAAAGTTTTGCACAAAGTTGCAGGTAAACCAATGGTGCAGCACGTTATTGATAATACGATGGCATTAGGTGCAACGACTACAAACCTAGTTTACGGACACGGCGGCGAACTATTACAACAACAACTCGCCGATAACAATGTAAATTGGGTACTTCAAGCTGAACAACTTGGTACTGGCCACGCAGTAGCGCAAGCCAACTCTCATGTTAATGATGAAGACACGGTATTAATTTTATACGGTGATGTACCACTAACAAAGCAATCAACACTAGAGCGTTTATTAGCCGCAACACCTAAAAATGGTTTAGCTGTATTAACGGTAAATTTGGTAAACCCAAATGGCTATGGTCGAATGCTTCGTGCCGGTGGTAAGTTAGTTGGTATTGTTGAGCAAAAAGATTCAAGCCCAGAGCAGTTACTTATTAACGAAGTAAATACAGGCATTATGGCTGTTAACGGTAAGCTATTAAAAACATGGTTAGGTAACTTATCTAACAATAATGCACAAGGCGAGTACTACTTAACAGATATCGTTGCAATGGCTCACAGTGAAGGCGTAGAAATCACTTCAGCTCAGCCAGACCATGCAATGGAAGTTGAGGGCGCAAATAACCGCGTACAACTTGCAGGCTTAGAGCGCGCTTACCAAGCATGGCAAGCAGAAGAGTTAATGTTAAATGGCGCAACACTTGCTGACCCTGCGCGTATTGATGTGCGAGGAACAGTTACCACCGGTGAAGATGTACTTATCGACGTAAACGTTATTTTTGAAGGCACGGTCACGCTTGGTAATAATGTACAAATAGGTCCTAACTGTGTCCTTAAAAATTGTAGTATTGGTGATAACGTTATTATTAAAGCTAATACACTGATTGAAGATGCCACAGTTGCAGATAAGTGTACGCTTGGTCCTTATGCTCGCCTTCGCCCAGGCGCTGTAATGGAAGAAGACTCACACATTGGTAACTTTGTTGAGATGAAAAAAACCCGTCTAGGTAAAGGCTCTAAAGCCAACCACTTAAGTTATTTAGGTGATGCTGAAATTGGCGAAAAAGTGAATATTGGCGCTGGCACTATTACCTGTAACTACGATGGTGTTAACAAAGCAAAAACTATTATTGGCGATAATGCCTTTATTGGTTCTAATTCATCACTCGTTGCCCCAGTAAATATAGGCGCAACTGCAACAATTGGTGCAGGCTCTGTGATCACCAGTACCGTTGAAGATGACCAATTAGCAATTGCACGCTCTAAACAGCGTAATTTAACTGGTTGGAAACGCCCAGTTAAAAAATGACAATAGAGGCTACTTAGGTAGCCTTTTTTATTTTAGTTGAAGTTTAAATTGCTCTTTATAGCGTCTAGACAAGTTAAGTACTTTACCTGTAGTTAATTTTATTTCACTGTCGCCACTGGGTAGTGGTGTAATAGACTCCACTTTATCGAGTTTTACGCCATGGCTGCGGTGAATTCTACAAAACCCCTGCACTTCAAGTTGTTTACTTAATGCTGTAAGCGTTGCCCTTAACGGATATATACGTGAGCCTATATGTAGGTTTACATAATTACCCGACGATTCAAGCCAATCAACATCCTCTATTTTTATAATGAATTCTTTTCCGAGCTTTTTAACTAATAGGCGGTTTATGGTCGATGTTGTTTGCTGCTCACTTTCTTCAATTGAAGAGGCTTCACCTAGTAACTGCTGCACCACATATTGATATACTTTGATAAGTACGATGAAAAACACAAAGCTTATAGCGTCTTTCTGGTATTCATAAATAAGCTCAAACCAGCTAAGTCCAAAGTTGTAAGACCTATCATTCAACAAATATATGAATTTACGAACCCCTACCATAATACCAACGTGTAACACGCTAAATATAATAGAGGCACCAAAGTACATACCTAATGAGGCCGTAATATTTTGCCAATTAAAAGATAAGTGTCTTAAAAACCAAATTAAAATAGGGAATATAAGCAAAGTACTCAAGGCACTTGAATACTCCCAAACAAATGGCTCCCACATTAAAAAAGTTAAAGCCCCTTCTCTTTGGGCTTCCATTATTTGGGTTGTAGCGTTTACTGTATTATTAATTAATACGTAAGCACACAGTAATACTGATGCGTAAATGCTTTGAAAACGTTGAAAGTGCTGAAGGTTCATAAATGTATGCTTATTGCTGACGTGGCACGCTTATCCCTGTATACCACCTTTTATCACTATTGCTTGTAATATAAGCACTTATAGATAGTTTTAGCGAGAGCTTTAGGTATGAATAACGCATAACATACATAAAGTAGTAAAAGCATGAGCACTCAAGTACAACAACCTTCATTAGTTAATTCGCGTAAATATTATCTTGATTGGCTTAGGGTAATCGCATTTGCGTCGCTAATTTTTTATCACATTGGCATGTTGTATAGCGAAAACTGGGGATTTCATTTTAAAAGTAATTATACATCACAGTATGTTGAATATTTAATGTTGGTGTTTTCACCTTGGCGCATGTTGCTCATTTGGTTTATTTCGGGCGTAGCACTGCGTTTTATGATTGATAAAGTAAGCAGCTTTAAATCTTGGTTACATTTCACCTTATACCGTTCTATTTTTTTACTATTACCCTTGCTGGTGGGACTATGGCTAATAGTGCCTTTACAGCTGTTTGCAGAAATGTCACAGCACGGTGTTATTGATATTAGCTATTGGCAATTTTATTTAGCTTTTATAGAGACAAACAATACGCTTTTTATTAATTATCAGTCTGGAGTGTGGCCGAATGTGGATGTAAATCACTTATGGTATTTGCGCTCGTTGTGGCAATTTATGCTGATCATTATCGTTTTAACTCTTTTTGCACGCTTGCCTTTTCTTACGCCTTTAAAAACATTTGTTAAAGGGGATATGTCATTTGGGCTTTTAATTACCTTGCTCACTATTGCCGTACTATTTACAAGCCATTACTTAACTGGCGATTCAATCAGAGAGACTAACGGCTTAATACTGCTACTCGCAGGATACATACTTGCCAAAAACACTTACTTTTGGAACTGCTTAAATAAAAACTTGGTATTACTAGCTTTGAGTTTTGCGGTTTTGTTTGTACTTATAATATTAAGTTATCAGAAGGTGTTTACTCTTCCTCATTTTATTTTAAGCGCTAGCTACAATATTCAACGTGTTGTAGGTGTATTTTTTGTACTCGCGTTCGCTCACCGATTTTTAAATTTTAATACTTACTATTTAAAACAGCTCAATGTATGGGTGTTTCCCTTTTATTTATTGCATCAAAGCATTTTGATTATTTTGTGTTTTTTACTACAGCCTTTAAGTTTAGGGCCTGTTGCTGAACCATTCATCATTATTACAGGGACTTGGTTTTTTTGTGGTGCTTTTACATGGGGTATAACACGTATTGATGTATTTAGACCTTTGCTAGGAGTTGCAATTAAAAGAGAGTATTCCTCGAGTGTAAAAATTATTGGCTATACGGCCGCTTTAATTTTAATAACTCCGCTAGCGTATAAGCTAATTACTTAGAGTAAGAGGCTGTATTAAAAATGCCATAATCTTGTCATACCTGTGTGTTGATATTTAGCAAATACAATACTAAGGAAAATCACATGTTTAAAAAATCAATTATTGCGCTGTCACTTATATCTGTTCTTACTGGTTGCTCACTTGATGGTGACGATGGTCAAAACGGTTCTCAAGGATTACAGGGAGAACAGGGCACACCTGGAACTAATGGGTTAAATGGTATAAATGCCAATTCAGCATTAAATATTAACCTTGTGGGAAGAGGTGTATTAAATGCACAAAGCCCAGAAGGTGCAGCTGAAATAGTTGCATATCAAGCATCTAAAAAATGGATTTACGCTATTAACAGTTCAGGTGATGACGCTGTTGTTAATATTTTACCCGCCGACACCTTTGATACTGCCGCACTCGTTAAAGATAACGAAGGGGTTATAAACGGCACAAATTTAACATCCGTTATTACGTTGCCTTTAAACGAGTTCACCCAAGGCGATGCGAACAGCATTGCTATTGATGAAAATAACAATCTACTTGCAGTGGCAATGGCTGCTGAAAGCACGGGTGATACAGGTCAAATTGCTTTTTACGATATAAGCGGCGACTCACCTGTATTTATTAAAAATGTTACAGTCGGATTTTTACCAGACATGGTGACGTTCACCCATGATGGCGCAAAGGCAGTGGTTGCTAACGAAGGTGAACCAAGTGGCGACTACAGCGTAGATCCTGAAGGTTCTATTAGTATTATCGATATAACAAATAATGTAATAGCCGATACAGCAATAAATATTGATTTTAAAGCCTATAACAACAAACAAACCGAACTAGAAGCGCAAGGGGTAGTTTTTGCAAACCCAAATGGTCGTACTATTAACGGTAATCTAATAAATACCACCGTAGCTATGGATTTAGAGCCCGAGTACGTTAGCATTTCTAAAGATAACAAATATGCTTATGTATCTATTCAAGAAAACAATGCACTTGCAATAGTTAACCTACAAGACAACAGTCTTGAGCTAAAGGGCTTAGGCTTTAAAGATTGGTCAAGCTTACAACTTGATGCCTCAGATAAAGACGGCGGCGTGAATTTTAAATCATACCCAGGGCTCTATGGTATGTACCAGCCCGATACTATTTCAAGCTTTAGTTGGAAAGGCGCTAACTTTATAGTCACTGCCAACGAAGGTGACGCAAGAGAATACTTTTTTGATACAGCTGATGAAGCAGACTGTATAGCAAAGGGCGGGCTTGATTACGATAAAGACGATGGCTGCTTAGCTTATATAGATGAAAGCCGCGTTGAAGACTTAACGCTTGCTGCTAATTTTGATTACTTAAATAATGACGATGATGATATTGGTCGCTTAAAAGTAACAACAATAAAAGGCGATACTAATAACGACGGACAATACGAATCGCTTTACGGCTATGGCGCACGTTCTTTTACTATTTGGGATAGCAATGGGCTGGTGGTTTTTGATTCAGGTGACGATATAGCACGTATAACAGCATCTGTGCATGGTGAATCATTTAACAATAATGAAGATGAAAACAAAGGTGACTCACGTTCAGATGATAAAGGCGCAGAGCCTGAAGCGCTGACTATTGGTAAAATTGACGATCGTACATTTGCTTTTGTTGGATTAGAACGTATGGGCGGTATTATGGCTTACGACATTACTAATCCATACAATGTGCAATTTGAAGACTACTTCTATAATAGAGGCTTAATTAAAGGAGCGAATATGACAGGCGATTTGGCACCTGAAGGAATGGCATTCGTTTCAGCAGAGCAAAGTGCAACAGGAAATCCACTCTTAATTGTTGGAAATGAAATATCAGGTTCTATTGCCGTATGGGAAATAGCATCTAAATAAATCTTTAATTTTAAATAAAGCTGTGTGTTGTTTGTTTAACATACAGCTTAGTTTAAACCTTACTAATACATCATCAATTGATACATAAATTATGAGTGTTTTTTAAACTAAAAGTATCCTGCAGCCCTTTATTTGTATAGCTTTCATACTAAATTCATTTAATTGTCAAAAAGCTGAAATAAAACATTGACCCCCGCTCGAATCTCCCTATAATGCGACCCCACTGAGACGGGAAACGCCAACGCATAGCGAGGCACGAACAACTCAGGGTGTTAAGTAAAACTTAGTTTGAATCTTTTTATAAAATTTAAATTTAAGTGTTGACAAAAAAATAGGAAAGCGTAATATGCTCAGCCCTAGCGAGATAAAGTTTAACTTTATAATCGCAACGTTCTTTAACAATATAAAGCAATCATCTGTGTGGGCACTCGTACAGATTGAGTTCTAACAGCCAACCTACTTAGGTAGCGAGGCAAACAAATTAGAGTCTCAATTGAAAACTGAGTGA
>NZ_JADYWR010000024.1:0-60361 GCF_015864705.1 Pseudoalteromonas sp. NGC95 | reverse complement strand
TGAGGCCGCATTTGAGTTTAGGAATGAAAACACCAAACCAAGTGCACAAAAAAAGCCAGGAGCAAAAGCTACTGGCCTTCAATTAAAACCGTCAACGTATTTTAGGACGGGACATTTTGTTTCATCACATAAAAATTATTGATTTAGTTTTTCTTTCGCTTCTTTTACTTTTTCAAAATCTAAACCAAGTTCGTCAGTCGCTTCTTTAATAAGGTGCGGTTGAGTCATTACGACTGCCATTAGTTGCTGTAGTTTTTCTGGCGGAATACCAAGCTCTTGAACAAGCGCCATTGCCATCATTGGGTTTTGAGTAAACGCTTCAAACAATGCTTTTACTTTTTCGTCGCTTACATTGTGCTCTTTAAGTATTGCTAGTATTGGATTCATTATTAAACCTTTAGTGTTTTTTATAGGGCTTAGTATATGGGCTAAACCCTAAAATTAAAGAGTTACTCTACAAGTAAAACAACTTTACCAGCATTTTCATTACGCTCTAAAATAGCATGAGCTTCGTTTGCGTCGCTCCAAGGCAATGTTTTATACAGGTTAAAGTCGTACTTTTTAGTGGCAATATCATTGTAAAAGCGTGCTACAAAGTCGTCGCGTACCTGGCGTTTAAACTCAATACTACGATTTCTAAGCGTTGAGGCATGAAACGAAATACGTTTGCGTAAAAGCGCGGCAAAATCAACTTCTGCAAAACGTCCATCTAAAAATGCAAGCATTACAATTTGGCAATCCATCGCTGCAATAGCGGCATTTTTATTTAAGTAACTCCCCGAAACAGGATCTACAATTGCATTTGCTGTTAACTCATTTGCTTTCATATATTCTACAAAGTCGGTAGTTTTGTAGTTAATTGCATGATCGGCACCGAGTTCTTTTGCGTGTTGGCATTTGTCATCCGTACCGGCAGTAATAACTACGGTAGCACCTGCGCTTTTAGCCATTTGAATTGCTGCACCGCCCACACCACTAGCACCTGCATGAATAAGCGCTGTTTGCCCTTTTTGCAATTTACCAAGCTCAAATAACGCGCCAAATGCTGTTAGGTACACTTCGCTTATTGCTGCGCCTTCAGCCATTGTTACATCATCGGGTAATTCCATAAGCTGCTTTGCATCAACGGCTACATATTCACTGTAAGCGCCACCAGAACACAAAGCAAAAACACGTTTATTAAGCCAAACTCTATCAACTTTACCACCAATATCGCTAACAACACCGGCACATTCTAAACCTAAAATAGGGCTATCTCCCGCAGGGGCCGGGTATTTACCTTGGCGCTGCATACTGTCTGCACGGTTTACACCTATTGCTGCAACTTTAACAAGTACTTCATGGCTCTTTAAAACCGGTTGTTCGGTTTCACTAAATGCAAGATTACCATCTTCATGAGAAATATATTTCATTGTTGCTCCAAGTTTAAAAACTGTAATAACATATAGATGGGGATGAACACAGATTCAAACAACCTCAAAAGCGCCAACTTTGTTTGTAAGGATAAACATCGGGTAGATAACCATTGTGTACTTGTTGCTGACAACCTTGCCAAAACGTCGCTAAAAACAAGTTACTGTGCTCATTATTAAAATAATTAAACGCAATCTCGTTGGCGCTAAAAAACACCTTAAATTGGCTCGGAAATATATCGTTTTCAGCTATATCAAAATACGAGTTACTACTTAGCTCTTCAAGTGCATTTTGGGCTTGTGGCACCTCTCTAAAGTTGCAATCGGTTAGTGGGCAAATTTCGTCAAAGTCGTAAAACACCACTCGCCCCCATCGCGTTACGCCAAAGTTTTTCATTAGCATGTCGCCCGGAAATATATTAGCACCGGCTAATTCTTTAATTGCTTTACCGTAATCATGCATAACTCTCTCTAAGGTTTTGTTATCGCATCGGGTAATATATAAATTAAGCGGGGTCATTTTACGCTCAACATAAACATGCTTTAAAATAAGTGCCTTGCCAGATATAACCATGCTGCTACCAATTTGGCTTTTCATCTGCTCAAGCAGCTTGTCGCTAAAACGGCTTAAATCAAACGCTAAATATCTAAATTCGTGTGTATCTACCAAACGACCAACCCTATCGGCTTGTTTTACAAAGTTATACTTTTCTTTCACTTGTGCTTTGGTAGCTTTTTTTGGCGCACTAAATTTGTCTTTAATTACTTTATAAACGTAATCTAGCCCTTCAATAGTAAATACCAGCATTACCATCCCCGGCGTCCCTGGTGCTGTAACATACTTGAAGTTGGCTGGGCTATTTTTAGTCGTATCAACCTTGTGCCGATAAAACTCAGTTTTGGCGTGCTTTATAAAACCAATGGCGTTAAATAACTCAAAGCGTTGTTTATGTGGTATTAACACACTTAAGTAATCTACATAACGAGCGGGCTTATCGGTATCAACCATAAAATAGGTGCGTGCAAAACCAAATAATAAACTTAATTGATCGGCGCCCATCATTACAGCATCAAGCTTTAGTCCCTCATCGGTATTTAAAATAGCGATAGCAAAAGGCATATTGTCGCCATTTTTAGCAATGCAGCGCCCAATTAAATAACAGGCTTTGTTTCTAAAAAATAATGAGTTGGCGTATTCAATATACCCATCGTTTAAATTTATAAGTTCGTACACCTGTTTGCATTGCTGCTTAGCGCCTTGCATTAACGTACTTTGTAATGTGGCTACATCGCGTTCTAAATGACTAAACGGCACTCTAAATACTTGATTAGTGATAAGCGTTTTAACGGCGTTATTAAACCCATTATGTAGCGATACCCTGCTCACTAAGCTTTCATAAGAGCGCGGCTCACTACGGTACTTTGCTTTTAATACAAACAAATGCACAGTACGAATTTTTTTATCGTCCCAAATTGCGCCAAACGTTGAGTTAAAAAAGGTATGCGCAATAGGTTTATTTTCGTGATTTTCTACCATATCGCCGTAAATATTTTTAGCTAACTGCCACGTTTGCGGGCAAGTAAGTTCAGCATAAGCAATAACTCTGACGGCTTCACTCACGTTTTTAACTTCGCGCTCATACACCTGTAAACGTTCACGCATAGCACTTTGTACACTGTGATACTGTCGTTGTTCAAAACGGCTTTGTGCACCCAGTGTAATATTTAAAAATTGCGAAAACATCGCCTCAAATCCAGCAAAAACAGATCGTGAAAGCTTACTGGCTACAACGTGTTGTAGCGCATTATTAGATTGATTTGTTAGCTTATTTTGCATAAATACAGCACTTATATTGATGCCAGTTATGGCGGTTATTTTTTATTAATGGTTTACACCTTAGCAAGCAGGCTTTAATTTAGATAATTAATAAAGCATATAATTTAAATTGATCATATGAATATAAGAAATGTCGATCTTAACCTTCTCGTTTATTTAAATGTGTTAATAGATGAAAAAAGTGTTTCAAAAGCTGCAAATAAACTCGCGCTTACTCAACCGGCTATGAGTAACGCATTAAAACGTTTGCGCGATTTATTTGACGACCCACTACTTGTGCGTGCCGCAGGCTCTATGACGCCAACGGCAAAGGCACTTTCATTAAAGCCTGAAGTTGAGGCCCTATTAAAAATGGCTGAAGCTATTACGCAACCTAGTGAGCAGTTTAACCCTACAACTGCTGAAGTTACGTTTAGAATAATGGCAAACGACTATATAGAGTCGACCTTAATAGCCCCTTTTATAACTGCGCAGCTTAGTAAAAATCCCGGTATTAATTTTGATGTATTAAGCCCAAGCGACGTAAACCTGCAAGACATGGAAAAAGGCACTATTGATTTAGCAATAAACCGCTTTAATGGCCTACCACGCTCGTTTCATCAAGCCAGTGTATGGCGCGATAATTACTGTTGTTTAACCCATCCTAAAAATACATTTTTACAACAATCAGGGTTAGACGACTACTTACAAAAAGAACATATTTGGGTAAACCGTGCAGGCTGGGGACCAGAGGCCGCTGTTACTAATAAATCAGGTAAGCAAAAATTAGGCTGGGTAGACGAAGCCCTTTGGCAACTAGAACAAACCCGTAAAATACGTGTTTTTACTCGCCACTACATGGTCGCAAGCCTGCTTTGCCAATCAGAGCAACTTATTGCCACTCTACCGCGCAGGCAAGCTAAGTTATTAACTTCTCATACTGATTTAGTAATCAGCCCTGTACCATTTCAAATAGTGCCTATTGAAGTAAAAATGATATGGAGCCCACTGCTGCACCATGCCCCTGCACACCAATGGTTAAGACGTGAGTTATTAGCGTTTGCTAAAACGATTGCAGATAGATAAATTAAATACAGATATGTTGAGTTATAAGTTTCGAACAAGCTCGGTTTTATACAATAACTTCAAATGGAGAAAAAATGGATAGTGCATCAATAATTGCGTGGAGTGTTTTGTTTGGCGGCATAGGTATTGGCTACCTTACTTACGGGCGAAGAAAAAAAGCCGTAGTGCCACTTTGTATTGGTTTGTCATTATTGGTTTTTCCGTACTTTATGACCAGTGTTAGCATGCTACTGATTGTAGGCGCTATTTTAGTGGCCATTCCCTACTTTGTTAAAATTTAACATTACCATTGTTATTGCTATTGTGACGGCTAAATAAAATACACGCGAAAAATAAAAAAGCGCCACGGTATTCAACTTTGGGAAAATACCGTGGCGCTTTTGGAAATCGTCGATATAGGAATCTACCTACAGCGTATTACTAGCAAGCTTAGTACCAACTTCATAAAATAATTAAAATTCAATAAAAACAATTAACTAAGATTCCTTCTTTATTCCTCAACTCCTCCCCTTGTTCCAGTTTTGTGCACACTTTCACCGCATTGCACCAAATTAATTAGTATTATTTAGATATGTTTTCTTTTTTTTATTTAGTTTTAAAACTTACTATTGATAAAATCAATATCAGTTATTGAAAACAACAATTTTATTAATAATACACTTAACGCTAGAGTGAAGTTAAGCCAACAAACTAAGAGTAATTATTATGACAACAGCTTCTTTCACACGCCAAGACGGATTATTCATCGATGCTAACTTACATCAGTACATTGAAGAGCAGTTATGCACTAAAGCTAACACCACTGAAACTTACCAAGCGTTAGCTACTTTAGTTGATGAGTTTGGTTGCAAATGCCGTAAAACAAAGCATCAACCAGATGATGTATTAGAAGTTGATACATTATTAAACGCATACCAACTTAAAAATCATCCACTTTGCCATGTTGATGCACAAACTACGGAAGCCGTTTTAGACGAATATTGCTGCCAGGTTCCTGCAATTATTGTTGTTGCGTTAATGGATACGCTTAGTGGTACGCAGTGCGATGAACCCCAAGCACATGAGATTTACCATCGTGCAGCGCAGTTAACCAACCGCCCTTGTATGCACAGAGTAAAAACTGCCTCAGCAGCTTAATAATGGATGTATTTAAAAGTGCTCGATAACCTTCTTTGCAAAGCCAGTACAAGTTAAGGTTGTCGAGTTATGAATACTTGAGTTATCGCTCTGCTCTTGCGCTAAATCAAAGGTTACTTCACCGCTTTTAAATGTTTGCTCTAACGCATTTTCTATGAGTAATGCGGCTTCGTCCCACCCCATAAATTTAAGCATTAATACCGCACTTAAAATACTACTGCTGGGGTTTGCTTTATTTTGCCCTGCTATACGTTCAAACGTGCCGTGTGTAGGCTCAAAAAATGCGACATCGTTATTTAAATTTGCAGCAGGCATTATGCCAACACCACCAACTTGTGCACTGAGCATATCCGCTAAAAAGTCACCATTTTGATTAGTCGTCACCACTACATCAAATTGCTCTGGATGCATTAAACATTGTTGCAGCATGTTGTCAGCTATGACTTCTTTAATAATTAAGGGCGCTTGGTGTGCTCGCTCTATTTGCAACCAACGCCCATTTTCATGTGCAGTGGCATTAAACTCGTTTTGTGCAAGTGCAAACCCCCAACGCTTAAATGCCCCATCGGTAAATTTAAGTACATTACCTTTGTGTACTAGCGTTAATGATTCACTATCGTTTTTAAGTGCATAGTTAATTGCAAAGCGCATTAATCGCTCAGAGCCTTCTTTAGATATATTTTTAATACCAATTCCACACTCTTGTGAAAACCTTAGGCGGGTTACGCCCATTTCCTCACATAAAAAATCGAGCATTTTTTCGCTTTCTACACTGCCTGCTTGCCACTCAATACCTGAGTACACGTCTTCGCTACTATCACGAAGAACTGTTATGTTTGTTAAAAAAGGGTTTTTTAAAGGAGAAGGGAGTGCACTAAAGCCTTTTATAGTGCGCATATTTACAAACAAATCCATTTCTTGCCTGAGTGCGACATTAAGAGATCGAAAACCACCACCTAGTGGTGTGGTTAACGGCCCTTTTATGGCAATTTTACAGGCACGTACCGCGTTAATTGTTTCTTGTGGAAACCAATCACCGTCATACAGCTTTGCGGCCTGCTCGCCATTATAAACCTGCATCCAATGAATTTTCCGTGCGCTTTTATAACAATGCTCAATTGCACTATCAACAACATGGCGCATTACCGGCATAACATCTAGACCCACGCCATCGCCATCAATAAAAGCAATGATAGGTTCTAACGGTATTTGCCAGTGTCCTTGTGAATCAATAGTGATATTTTGGCCGTGCTCAGGAACGTGAATATGCTGATACGTCATGGCTAAACCTAACTTAAAATAACGATTAATTGATTAAACCATGCTTAGCTAGGAGTGTCTGTATTTGTGCTTTTATAGTTACTATCATTTTAAAAAATAAAGAATTAGGCGTGATTATTTATCCATTTAGTTGGTCTTGTATATTAGAATTTTCGTACCAATTATTAAATTACAGTGGAGCATTTTAATGAAATTCTTTTTTGTACTGCTACTATTAATCAGCTCTTTTAACGCATTAGCCGTTGAAGTAGTCATACATAACCTTAGCTCGCTCTCAAGTAATGCTCAAAATACGGTGTCTATATGGGTTAATCAAAGTGTTGAAAAAACACAAAATACACTGGGACCTTTAAAACAAACCACATTGCCTATTTATTTAAAACCGCAATACTTTGCTTTTGAGCCTGTACCTTGGGCTACAGTTAAGCGCAATAACCCCGATGGGCTTGAACTTCATATAGATCGCTATGCCAGTTTAAATGCATTCACTAAAGATTGGACGCTATACCATGAACTTTCACATTTATATTTGCCGCTACTTCCCTACTCCGGTTTTTGGCTTAGCGAGGGTTTTGCCAGTTATATGCAAAACGTAATAATGCGTGACAGCGGTATAATTACCCAGCCGCAATTTGTACAACGTTTAAATGCAGGATTTGATCGTGCCCGCCTGCAAACTAAAACTAAAACACAGCCACTTAATAAGCTCTCTGCCGATATGTGGAAACAACGAGCCCAGCAACGTGTTTATTGGACGGGTGCGGCTTTTTTTGCACAGGCCGATTTGAAGCTACAAAAACAAGGTTTATCTGTCGCGGGTATAATAAAACAGTATCAAGTATGCTGTAGACCCGCTCGCTCTAGTGCTAAAACCTTTATAAAAGAGTTAGATAAGCTATCCGGTAGTAGCGTTTTTACAACGCTGTATGCAAAATATAATACCCGCACCGATTTTCCTGATATTAGTAAAGATCAGCTAAACACGCTTTAACGGCTGCTCTGTTTTATATAGTTACTATATTCAACAAGCCCTTGCGCGTTAAAATTGGTTGAGTACTCGTTCATAAAACCATGCAAAAAATTGGTTTTATAGCACTTAACATTCGCTTTGGTGCTTAAAGCTTTAATAACTTCATCAACATTAAAGTGACTCTCACTTGCTGGAAATATGAACTCACAGGGTACTTTTGCGCTTAAATTTAAATTATGTCTAATTTGCGACGGATAAAAGCCAATTAACTTTTTAAGGTGTGTATTGCCTGTTAATAACTGTGCCCGCCATGCTGCACTTGCCCCTGCACTAAAAGCAATACACGTCGTTGGCAATTTTAAACTCTCAAAGCATTTTTGAAGTTTGTCGGTGTATTTATCATGGCCACACTGCTGTATAAAATTGTTGTAACTATCTTGTTCACTTTCAATAGCTTGAAACTTGTTATTGTAAGGGTCAACAATCACCAAATTTGAACTAATTGCCTGTGATAACCTCCTTAAAGCAGGGGTTAAACCATAAATATCACTCACTATTAGGTAATTCATACTTATCCTTTGGTAACTAAAAATTGGCTTTGTAAGCAGTTGATAAGATTTATTATAAATATTTTTACAAAAATAGCTTGCACACAATTTATATATAAGTTACCTTCCCTCTCTGGTTTAAAGAAACCGCCGCGGTTAACCATTTACCCTGATCCAGTAAGCCCCGCAAAACGTATATTTGAAAGCTAAGTTATTGTACGGCGAGAACCCCTTGAATAATACCGAGATGATTTTTTACTATCATCGCAAAAGTGTCATAAAGATCGTCAACACTGTAATGAAGCTAAACACAACATCGTTAATTTATTAACTGCAATTTGCTATAAAAATATAGCGCAGAATAAATAACAAGAATAAAGTGAGTTTTATTATGTCTTATAAATATAATGGGTCTATGATCCAAATCGCACATCCAGTGCAATCAATTTCAGTAAACAAACATCGTGTAATCTTTAGTGATACACAAGGTTTAAAAAATGCATTGTTTCAAAAAGCGAGTGATGCACGCCAGTTTGTTAAGTGGCTAAAAGCTAACTAAGCAACACATAACTTTAATTGCCCTTTTATTATTGCAATTATTGATAAGATATTATGCCAGCCTCGTTGCTGGCATTTTACTTTTTAGCTCTTTATTGGTTACAATAGTTTTACAATAATAATTACTGGCAGCTGTTGTAATGCTCCGTATATTTTTAACTTTCTTACTTTTTTTCTGTCTGACCTCAATAGGCAATGCTAGAACCATAAACTGGCTAGCGCACGACTTTGCACCCTATTATATTTTAAATGGTCAATATCAACACCAAGGCCGTGACGAAAGCATAATTTCATTACTTGAAAAACAACTTCCTAATATTACCTTTAACCGCATGCTTATCCCTTCAGGTAAAGTAATCCAAGAGCTATCTAATACTTCAAATAATGTTTGTGCGTTATCGCTTTATAAAAATGATTACAGAAAAGAGCATATTTATTTTACAGAGGAGAGCTCAACAACGGGCCTCTCGCCTTCAATAGCAATGCACAAAAGACTCGCCAAAGCGCTAAATATAGCGGAATCAAAAGAAGTATCACTATTAGATTTAATACAAGATAAAAAACTAACTCTTGGGATCTCTATGAGCCGCTCTTATGGCCAAGAGATAGATACATTGATAAACAGTACGCCTAATATAGATTTAGTAATTAGACCCACTCGCGATAGCCTAGCGAGCCTCACATATATGCTTAACCTAAAACGAATTGATATTTTGCTGGGTTACCCAAGCGAGCATTACTATTTAGCTAAATCAATGCACTTTGAAGAGAACTTAACGCAGCGTCCATTAACCGAATCACCCGCGTTAAGTTATGGTTTTATTGGCTGTACTAAAAACGAGCAAGGCGCAGAAGACATTGCTATTCTTAATGAGCAGCTTAAAGTTATTAAAAAAATGCAGGCTTATAATGATTTACTCATGCGCTGGTTGCCCGAGCATTTAAGGCCGCTATTACAGTCACGTATTAATAGCGCAAAATAAGCAAATTCGAAGTCGCTTAATTTGAGTTTCTGTTAAGCAAAAAAAACGCCATAGTAAGTGGCGTTTTTATATTTAATAATGGTATTACTGACGAACGCCTTCTATTGATAAAATAATATCAACATGAGTAGATGCAGGTCCTAAGTTGTAATCAATACCGTAATCGGTAAGTTTAAGGCTGGTTTCGCCCTCAAAACCTACGCGGTAGCCGCCCCACGGATCTTTACCTTCGCCCACTTTATCTATTTCAAAGGTAATAGTGTTTGTTACGCCGTGCAGCGTAAACTCACCGGTTACATCAGCCTCTTCGGCGTCTTCATCAAATTTAATACTCGTGCTTTTAAATGTCGCTTTTGGGTATTTATCTACATTTAAAAAATCTTTACCATGTAAATGCTTATCGCGCTCTGCATGGTTAGAGTCAAGGCTTGTGGTATCAATGTTTACCATAATTTTTGACGCATCAGGGTTTTTAGCATCGAAACTAAATGTGCCGTCAAAAGTATTAAAACGACCATATAACCAGCTGTAACCTAAGTGTTTAATTTTAAAGTTAACAGATGCATGCCCGCCTTTTGTATCAATTACATAATCAGCTGCATTGGCGGCTGTTGCCGATAACATCATTGCAGCCGAAACGGCTGTGCTTACTAATAATTTTTTCATTTTAATCATCCTTTAATGGTTTGATCATTCTAATTAAGGTTTTATCTTTATCGATAAAGTGATGTTTTAACGCCCCTAGTGCATGCAATACTGCAAACCCTATTAATGTGCACGCACCATAATAATGTACTTTTCCTGCAATATCGGCTTGGTCATCAAAAGCAAAATCAAGCGCTGATACGTTAAATAAGGTAAACACTTCTATTGGACGTCCGTCTGCGGTTGATATTAAATACCCAGCAACAACAATAACGGCCAAAATAATATACATAGCAATATGCGCAGTATGTGCTAATTGGTTCATGCCTTTACTCTCACCTAATGGTTTAGGTTGTGTAGATAAAGCACGCCATAAAATTCTAAATAAAAATACGGCCACAAGCGTAATACCAATACTCTTATGTAAATCGAGTGAGCCTTTATACCAGCTATCGTAATAAGTAAGCTCAACCATATATAAACCTAAACCAAACAGGCCAAAAATAGTCAGTGCCATGAGCCAATGTAAAATAATGGCGACAAGTCCGTAAGATGAAGGTGTATTTTTAAACATGTGTAACTTCCTATAATGCTATGACGTTACAATATAGTGCACAGCCGTAAATGAAAATAACATTTACAAACACTTTACGTGCGTATACGCACAGAACTTTATTATTTAAAGTCAGTTTTGCAAATAGATGATTAAACAGATAAGTTTATAGGGTGGATTGTTCGCTTAAGCTGACATAAATTAAGCTCTCAGGGCTTACTTGCAAACAGGTAACAAGTCCTTCTTTAATAAGCTCAAGCATAGCTATAAAACTAACCACTACACCACTTCGCCCTTCATTTGGGGTAAAAAGCGCATTAAATACCAATGCCGAGTTTGCTTGCGATAGTTGCTGTAATATTTGGCTCATTCTCTCTCGGGTTGAGAGTACTTCGGCAGTAATTTGATGATGCTCAAACGTTTTTGCTCGCGCCATTACATCACTCAACGCCAGCATTAAGTCTTTAAGTTCAATATCGGGGAGATTTTGACTTGTATCTTCACTTATTGGCATAGCGGCATGCGCTATAAAAATATCACGACCAACACGGGGAATATCGTCGAGGTTTTCGGCGGCTTGTTTAAACAGCTCATACTCTTGCAGGCGTTTAATAAGCTCAGCGCGAGGATCTTCTTCCTCTTCAAGCTCTTCATGTACAGGTAATAATAAGCGCGACTTAATTTGCGCAAGTAACGCAGCCATTACTAAATATTCGCCAGCAAGTTCGAGCTGAAACTCGGTCATCATTTCAACGTAACTTACGTACTGCTCTGTAATACTAAAAATAGAAAGTTCGAGCACATCAAGCTTATGCTTTTTAATTAAATAAAGCAGTAAATCGAGCGGGCCTTCAAAGGTTTCTAATATTATTTCGAGCGCGTCAGGTGGAATGTATAAATCTTCTGGTTTGTCTACAACCGCTTTACCATGCAAAAAAGCCAGTGGCAGCTTTTGCTGCACTGGCTTTTCACTATTTTTTGTATTTGCAGTGCTTTCGCTCATTACTTATTATTCAAATGGGCTTGTATCACCACAGCCAACACGCAAAATCTTGACTTCATCTTCCGACAAATCGATTACCGTGGTTGCTTGCTCGGCTAAGTGGCCACCGTGAATAATTAAATCAACGTGTTTATCTAATCGCTCTAATATTTCATCAGGATCTGATTCTGTAAACTGCTGACCTGGTAAAATTAAAGAACACGACATTAACGGCTCACCAAGTTCGGCAAGCAATGCACAAGCAATTGGGTGTTCAATTACACGCATGCCAATGGTTTTTTTCTTGTCGTTTAATAAACGTTTAGGGACTTCTTTTGTGCCTTTAAAAATAAAGGTATAAGGCCCTGGCGTATTATTTTTAATGAGTCTAAATAGCTGGTTATCTACGCGTGCATAAGTAGATAACTCCGATAAATCACGACAAACTAGCGTAAAATTATCGTTTTTTTCAATACCACGAATACGCTCTATGCGCTCTTTGGCTTGCTTGTTACCAATATTACAACCGATGGCGTAGCCCGAATCTGTTGGATAAACAACAACGCCGCCTTGTTTAATAATATCAACGGCTTGACTAATTAATCTCGGTTGCGGGTTATCAGGATGAATATGAAATAATTGACTCATGTTAATGCCCCTTCTTCTCCTTCCCAAGCTTGCCAAACACCTTGGCAGTCTTTAGGTAGGTATAAATTTTTGCCAAGCTCTAAATAGCTTGTCGGAAAATGAAAATCAGACCCTTGTGAGCAAAGTAATTCGTACTCACGACTGAGTTCACCTAAAAATTGACGTTCGCTTGGCGCCTGTTGAGGTTGTGCAACTTCCATTGCGTCCCCTCCTACACTTTTAAATTCTACTAATAACTTACGTAGCCACTTATTTGACATTTGATAGCTACTTGGGTGCGCAAGTACCGCAACACCACCAGCGGCATGAATAGTCTCAATGGCAGTTTGCATAGTGCACCAGCAGCTTGGTACGTAGCCTGTTTTGCCACGCCCTAAGTACTTTTTAAAAACACCCGGAAAATTTTTGGCAACGCCGCGCTCTATTAATGCGCGTGCAAAATGGGCGCGTGTGATTTGCGCGTCTTTTGCCAGCTCTTTAGCTTGCTCGTAAATGCCATCAAAGCCATTTTTTGCAAGGCGAACACCAATCTCTAGTGCACGCTCTTCTCGCTTTTGCTGCTGAGCTGATAATAAAGAGGTAAGGTCAATATTATTAATATCAATATTTAAACCTACAATATGAATTTCGAAGCTTTCCCATTTAGTAGACACTTCGGTACCCGTTATCAATGAAAGCGGTAAGTTTTCGGTTTTAATAAATTGCT
Organism: Pseudoalteromonas sp. NGC95; assembly: GCF_015864705.1. NCBI lineage: Bacteria > Pseudomonadati > Pseudomonadota > Gammaproteobacteria > Alteromonadales > Pseudoalteromonadaceae > Pseudoalteromonas > Pseudoalteromonas sp. NGC95. The sequence goes on along the minus strand of NZ_JADYWR010000024.1, from coordinate 47,036 downwards.
GCGCAGGCTTAATAGCCGCCACAGTGTCATGATCGGTAATAGCAAACACATCAATATTTTTATCAACAGCGCGATGCAATAATTCTTCAACCGTTAAACGCCCGTCTGAATGTGTGGTATGGCTATGTAAATCATATTTTATCAAAAGAAAACTGCTTAAAATTAAGGGTTACTGGTGTTTATGTAAGTATAACAACTTTTTTGACTAAATTGTTTTAAATAAACACTTGACACAAAAGCATAAGATACGTTTTACTGTAGCCACTTTCAGACACATTAAGAATTAACAATAATGATCAATTCAAACTTAAACACTATTTGGTGGTGGCACTCGTAATTATCGGGTGATGAATTGTCGTGTCTAACAAAAATTCAAAACCCGCAACTATGCGGGTTTTTTTATAACTAAATTTTACGAAACGTATACGTTAAAAATATTTAATAAATTTTGAGGCAGAAAAACATGAATAACGGTCTTACTCTTACACATCGTTGGTGGTGGCGCCTGATATAGCGGGACGGTAATGATCTGTTTGTAATTTAGATATCGTTATTCAAACCCCGCATTGCTAAAGCACTGCGGGGTTTAATTTTTTGAGGGAATGAGGTTTGATTTTTAGTCATATAACTACCACACCAGGCGAAGTAACAAGCATAACGCAAGTGCGCGACTATATTAGTAGCCCTCTTGCATTATACGCGGCACTTGATAAGCCTAACTCACTACTGCTTGAATCGGCTGAAATTGATTCTAAAGACAGTGTAAAAAGTTTAATTTTAGTCGACTGTGCCCTACGCATTGTATGCCAAGGTAAAACAGTCACTATTACTGCTCAATCTAATAATGGGCAACAACTACTAAGCTACTTGCAGGCAAATGTTAAAAGCTGTAACGCAACCTTAGACGGTGCAACACTTACCCTTTGTTATTTAGACACTAGCGGCGATACTGACGAAGCGAGTAAGCTAGTTGCAGATAATGCATTTAGCGCTCTGCGAACTTGTATTAACAGTATTAAAAGCACAACTAACAATCCGTTTTCGGTATTTTTAGGCGGTGTATTTGCCTACGATATGGTAGCAAACTTTGAGCAGTTAAGTGATGTACCTGATGGCGAAAACACCTGCCCAGATTACGTATTTTATTTAGCCGAAACCTTAGTTGTTATTGATCATCAAAAACAAACAACCGAACTCATTGGTAATGTATTTAACGGCCCTGACGTACATGCAAATTGCTTTGAAGTAGGCAAAGAGCTAGAGCGATTAAATACACTGTGCGATAACGCCTCAGAATTTAGTGCGGATATGCAAAGTGGCGAATGTGAGGTAAGCGTTGATATAGACGATGACACTTACTGCGAGCAAGTAGTTAAGCTTAAAAAGAATATTGTAGACGGTGATATTTTTCAGGTAGTGCCGTCGCGTACATTTTCACTACCTTGTCCTGATCCTCTGCACGCTTATAGCCAGCTTAAAAAGCAAAACCCAAGTCCGTATATGTTTTATATGCGCGATGAAGACTTTGCTTTATTTGGCGCATCGCCTGAGTCAGCACTTAAATACACAGTGCAATCTCAGCAAGTTGAAGTATACCCAATTGCTGGCACTCGCCCACGTGGCAAATTTGCTAATGGGCAAATAAATCCAGACCTAGACAGCCGCATTGAGCTTGAACTTAGAAACGATCAAAAAGAACGCGCCGAGCATTTAATGCTTGTCGATTTAGCCCGTAACGACGTAGCCCGCATTAGTGTTGCAGGTACGCGTTTTGCCAAAGAGCTATTAAAAGTAGACCGCTATTCACAAGTAATGCATTTAGTGTCACGCGTTGTTGGCACACTAAAACCCGAGCTTGATGCACTGCATGCTTACCAAGCGTGTATGAACATGGGCACGCTTGTTGGTGCACCAAAGGTTCGTGCTGCTGAGCTTGTTCGTCAAACTGAAGGTAAGCGCCGTGGCAGCTATGGCGGCGCAGTAGGTTACTTAACCGGTGATGGCGCAATGGATAGCTGTATTGTTATTCGCTCAGCTTTTGTTAAAAATAACAAAGCGTATGTGCAAGCAGGTGCCGGTGTGGTGTTTGACTCAGATCCTATTTCAGAAGCAAACGAAACTCGCGCTAAAGCACAAGCGGTTATCACCGCCATAAAATCTACCTATAAGGCGGTATAAAATGAGTAAAGCGAATCCTATTAAAATCTATTTTTTAGATAACTTTGACTCATTTACATATAACCTTGTTGATGAGCTAACGATGCTTGGCTGCGAACTGGTTGTTTACAGAAACAACATTAGCGCTGAGGTTATTTTTAACAAAATGCGCCAAGAGCAAGGCCAAGTGCTATTAGTACTCTCGCCTGGTCCTGGCACACCAAGCGATGCGGGCTGTTTAATGGAGCTTATTGAGCTCTCTAAAGGCCACTTCCCAATGCTAGGCATTTGTTTAGGCCAACAAGCATTAACACAAAGTTACGGTGGAGTAATCGGTCACGCGGGTGAAACCGTACATGGTAAGTCTTCAATTATTAATTTAGGCGAGCATCCTGTATTTGATGGTATGGGCAATACAATGCCTGTAGCACGTTACCATTCATTAATGGCAACAAAGGTGCCTGATAATATTGAGGTTATTGCCCAGTATGAAGATATCCCTATGGCTATTTATCATCATGGTGACAACGCATTGGGTTACCAGTTTCATCCAGAATCAATACTAACGCCAAACGGCGCAATGCTACTCCAGCAAAGTGTCGCTTACTTAACACGCGCTAAATAAAAGAGGACATTATGAGTACACAACCAGAACAACCCATAAATGTTCAACACGCGATTGAGCAACTAATTACTGGGCAATCATTAAGCTACGCAGACGCCAAAGCACTTTTTGATGAAATAATGCAAGGTAATATGAGTGAAATTGAGCTAACCGCCCTACTTATAAGCCTTAAAATTAAAGGCGAAGTAAGCGACGAAATTGCAGGCGCTGCAGCCTCTATGCGCGAAAACGCCGTTGCTTTTACTACCAGCAGTACGCAACTTGCCGATAGCTGTGGCACTGGTGGCGATGGTTCAAACACAATTAATATAAGTACAACGGCTGCAATTGTTGCCGCTGCTGCCGGTATTAACATGGTAAAACATGGTAATCGCAGTGTATCGAGTAATTCAGGCTCAGCCGATTTACTCAAAGCCCTGGGCATTAATATAGATATGAGCCCAGAGCAAGCAGCAAAATGTCTTGAGCAAACCAATTTTACCTTTTTGTTTGCACCGCACTATCACAGTGGCGTACGCCATGCGATGGGCGTACGAACATCGCTTAAAACACGCACTATTTTCAATATTTTAGGTCCGCTTGCTAACCCTGCTGCACCTGAAGTGCAATTGTTAGGTGTGTATAACGAAGCGTTGTGTATGCCAATGGCACAAACACTTAAAACCCTTGGCACAAAGCGCGCTATGATTGTTCACGGCTCGGGCACTGACGAAATAGCCCTACACGGCCCAACAACGGTAGTTGAGCTAAATAATGGCGAGATTACGCAGTACACACTAAACCCAAGCGACTTCGACCTTGCAAACTATTCACTTGAACAACTCGCTGGTGAAGGCCCACAATACAACGCAAATGCTAGCCTCGCCATCTTGCAAGGCAAAGGCACAGATGCACATAATGCTGCTATTGTGGTTAACGTAGCTGCCCTTTTATACCTAACAGGTAAAGCAGAAACGTTAAAAGAAGGGGCAAAACAAGTACAAACATTATTAAGTTCAGGGCAAGCCATGAACACACTAAGTGCAATTATTGAGGTAAGTAATGGCTAATGTATTAGACAAAATTGTTGCTGATAAAAAATTAGAACTAATTGAGAGAAAAGCTGCACGTCCGCTTGAAAGCTTTAAGTATCTTGCAGTGCCTACAAGTCGTAGCTTTTATAAAGCACTTGCAGCACCTGGCACTCAGTTTATTTTAGAGTGTAAAAAAGCATCGCCTTCAAAAGGGTTAATTAGAAACCCATTTGATTTAACTGAAATCACATCAGTTTATAAAAAATACGCTACCTGCATGAGTGTGTTAACTGATGCTAAATATTTTCAAGGCAGTTTTGATTATCTTGAATTTGTGCGCAGCCAAGTAGAACAACCGCTTATCTGTAAAGACTTTTTTATAGATGAGTACCAAGTGTACATGGCACGTATTTATGGCGGTGATGCTATATTACTGATGCTTTCGGTACTCGATGACGAAAGCTATAAAGCACTGCATGCTGTTGCCGATTCACTTAATATGTCGGTGTTAACCGAAGTAAGTAATGAAGAAGAAGTACACCGCGCACTTGCGCTTGATGCACAAATTATTGGTATTAATAACCGCGATTTACGCGATTTAAGCACCGACTTAGCCACTACTGAAAAACTACGAAAGCTTATTCCGGCTGATAAAGTGGTTATTTCGGAATCGGGTATTTACACCCATCAAGACGTAAAACGTTTAGCTCCTCTATGCGATGGCTTTTTAATTGGCAGCTCACTTATGGGCGAGCGTGATTTAGAGCAAGCATGTCGCCGTGTTATTTTAGGTGACAATAAAGTATGTGGTTTAACACGTAGCCAAGATGCACAAGCGGCATATCAAAACGGTGCTGTTTATGGTGGTTTAATTTTTCATCCTAAATCGCCTCGCTATGTCGATTTAGATTGTGCAAGAGAGCTGAGCCAAAGCGCACCACTTAACTTTGTTGGTGTATTTGTAGATGCCCCCATTGAGCAAGTTGCTCAATACGCAAGTGTGCTAAAATTAGCTGCAGTTCAATTACATGGCCAAGAAAGTGACGATTACATTGCTGCGCTGCGTACACAACTTCCAACTAATTGCGAAATTTGGAAAGCCCAAGCAATAAAAGATGCATTGCCAACGCCTGTAAATGGGGTTGATCGACACCTTTACGATACGCACAGTGATACACAAGCTGGCGGTACTGGTAAAGCATTTGATTGGTCGGTGCTTAGCGGCGCAACTACACCATTTATGCTCGCTGGAGGCTTAAATCCAGACAATATTAAAGATGCGCTTTTTAAAGGTGCCTTAGGCCTTGATTTAAACTCAGGCGTTGAAGAATCTGCGGGTAAAAAGTGCCCTAACAAATTACATAATGCTTTTACAAGCATCAGAAATTATTGAGGTTAAAATGCAAAATCCAGCTTATTTTGGCGAGTTTGGCGGTATGTTTGTACCCGAGTTACTTGTCCCTGCGCTTAAGCAGTTAGAAAATGAATTTAACAAAGCACAAAAAGATCCTGAGTTTCAGGCAGAGCTAAGTAAATTATTAAACGAGTATGCGGGTCGTCCTACCCCACTTACTTTAACGCGCAATTTAGTTAAAAACCCAAAAGTAAAACTGTATCTCAAGCGCGAAGACTTATTACACGGCGGCGCACACAAAACGAATCAAGTACTTGGCCAAGCGTTACTTACTAAGCGTATGGGTAAAAAACAAGTTATTGCTGAAACAGGTGCTGGTCAACACGGTGTTGCAACCGCGCTTGCATGTGCATTACTAGGTTTAAAGTGTCGTATTTATATGGGCGCAAAAGACGTTGAGCGTCAGCAACCTAACGTATTTAGAATGAAGTTAATGGGCGCAGAGGTTATTCCGGTAACAGCGGGTTCTGGCACATTAAAAGATGCAGTAAATGAAGCGCTACGTGACTGGTCAGCAAACTACCAAGACGCGCACTACCTACTAGGTACAGCTGCGGGTCCTCACCCATTTCCAACAATTGTTCGCGAGTATCAAAAAATTATTGGTGAAGAAGCTAAGCAACAAGTACTTAAAGCAGAAGGTCGTTTACCTGACGCTGTTATTGCCTGTGTTGGTGGTGGTTCAAACGCAATTGGTATGTTTACTGACTTTATTGACGAGCCAGGCGTTAAATTAATTGGTGTTGAGCCTGCTGGTAAAGGTCTTGATACAAATGAGCACGGTGCAACAATTTGTAAAGGCACAAAAGGCATATTACACGGTACTTATACGTACATTATGCAAAATGATGATGGCCAAATTGAAGAGTCTTACTCTGTATCAGCGGGCCTTGATTACCCAGCTGTTGGTCCTCAACATGCATTTTTACACGAAACTGGTCGCGCTCAATACGTGGGTATTACCGATACAGAAGCGCTTGATGCATTTCAATCGCTTGCTAAAAATGAAGGTATTATTCCGGCACTTGAATCAAGCCATGCGCTAGCTTATGCGCTTAAGTACGCAGAAGAGCTAACTGAGGAGAGTGTTATAGTGATTAATTTAAGTGGTCGTGGCGATAAAGATTTAGCACACGTTCACAATGTACTAACTGAAAGAGGTCAGCTATGAGCCAAGTAAAAACGGATCGTTACGGAAAAATGTTTGCAGCGCTTAACGAGCAAAAACAAGGTGCGTTCGTACCATTTGTAACGATTGGCGACCCAGGTAAAGAGCAAAGTATTGCGATTATTAAAAGTCTAATTGACGGCGGCGCTGATGCGCTTGAGCTTGGTATTCCGTTTTCTGACCCAATTGCAGATGGTCCAGTAATTCAAAAAGCTAATATTCGCGCCCTCGATGTGCACATTAACACACAAGATTGCTTTGATATTATTAAAGAAATACGTGAGTATAATGCTGATATTCCAATTGGCTTATTATTGTATTCAAACCTTGTGTTTAAACGCGGTATAGAAGCATTTTATAAAGATGCAAAAGCAGTAGGCGTAGACTCAATTTTAGTGGCTGATGTGCCTCTGCATGAATCTAAAATGTTTAGAAAGTCAGCAATGGATAACGGTGTAGACCCAATTTTTATTGCAACACCAAATGCAGATGACGACACACTTCGCCAGTGTGCCTCTTACGGTCGTGGTTACACGTATTTACTATCGCGCGCAGGTGTTACCGGTACCGATACTAAAGCACAAATGCCTGCTGGTAATATTGTTACTAAATTAAAAGAATACCATGCAGCCCCTGCTCTTTTAGGGTTTGGTATTTCAACGCCAGATGATGTAAAAGCGGCTCTTAATGCAGGAGCAGCCGGTGCTATTTCAGGCTCTGCTGTGGTTAAAATTATTGAAGCTAACCTTAATGATTTACCAACAATGACCGCGCAACTAAAAGCATTTGTAGCTGATATGAAAGCAGCTACATCGCTATAAGCTAACTAGGGCGTGTTTTATACGCATTAAAAAAAGGGCATTTAAAATGCCCTTTTTTGTTTTTTAAAATCAAACGCTGTATCAATATCCAAACGTTTTAAAAAGAAAATTAGTGAGCTTGGTGTTTACCCTCTAAAATCTCTTCAATAAATTTAGCATTAAATGCTTCTAAATCAGCTGGGCTTCGGCTCGTTATTAAGCCTTTATCTACACATACTTCTTGGTCAACCCAATTGGCACCTGCATTAATTAAATCGCTTTTAATACTTGGAAAAGAGGTAATAGTACGGTCACGCAGTTTATTAATTTCAGCTAACAACCACGGCGCATGGCAAATAGCAGCAACGGGTTTGTTTTTTTCTGCGCCAAAAAAGCCATCAATAAAGGCTTTAGCATCTTTATCTTGGCGTAAACTGTCTGGGTTAAATAAACCACCAGGGAGCATAAGCGCGTCGTAATCAGCAGGGTCTGCGTTTGTAACTAGTTTATCTACTGTTACTTTATCGCCCCACTTATCTTCATCCCAGCCCGTAATTTGGCCTTCTTTAATTGATACTATTTCGATATTTGCACCGGCATCAAGTAATGCGCTGCGTGGAGATAAAAGCTCACTTTGCTCAAACCCATCAGTGGCTAAAATTGCAATTTTTTTGCCTTGTAAACGCGTGCTTGTTTGTAATGTACTCATTGAGATCTCCTTATTTGATACCAACCTGCATAAATCTTTGAGCAATTTAACGAATTAAATCGCACTATAACGTCGTTAAAAACCTTTCATTTAGAACAACTAAATACGAAAAATTTTTGCCTAGTTCTAGCGTAATTTTCTTAACGTTCAATAGACCCCATATATAAGCGGACTGGTATTGTTTAAAAATATGTTCGAAACACACAGTTAAACAGCATAATGCATGCCGATGACAAGCAATTGAAAATAAAGGATTTAATGTAAGTGGGATTTATAATGCCATGTAAATCATTTAGAGATTATGAATAATCTACATAGGTGCGAATTTATTTCCAGCTCATATAATTTAAAGCCACCAAACGCGAGGTGTAAAACCTCACCTACAACATATACCCGTAGGTGCGAATTTACTTCGCGCTCATGTAACTTATCTATCAATACGGGGTTTAAAACCTTAAATAGAATTAAAGTAGATCTTTTAACGCTTTAGCAGGCTTAAAAACCGCTTTATTAGCGCCTTCTATTTCAATTGCAGCACCTGTTTGCGGGTTACGTCCAGTACGCGCTGGGTAATAACTTAGTGCAAACGTACCAAAGCCATTTATTTGAACCTGATCACCCTCAGAAAGCGATTTAGTAATTACTTTTTGCAAGCTTGAAAGTGCCGCTTGAGCATCTTTTTTTGTTAATTCACTTTTTTGTGCAATGGCAGCAACGAGTTCTGCTTTATTCATTTTAGGCTCCTAAATACACGCCAAATCAGTGTTGGTTAAGCGTGGGAATATGATGATATAAAAAATACCAAACCAAATTGGCAATAAAGCCACGCAGGCTAAGGGTTACAGGGCAACAAGTCAACCTTGTAGTTGCTAAGCTTTATGTGGTAAAAAGCCTTTGACTCTTTTTTGTATAATTTAGGTAAGCTATGCACGCATTAATTGAATACATCCCACTCATACTGTTTTTTGCAGTTTTTAAGCTAGTCGATATTTACTGGGCTACCGGTTTATTAATGGCAACTACGCTCATTCAAGTTGCTTATAGCTACTTTAAACATGGCTCTGTGCCTACTCGTCAGTGGATATTTTTTGGCATTGCTGCCGTGTTTGGCACGTTAACGCTGGTACTTCATGATGAGCAATACATAAAATGGAAAGCAACACTCATATACGCAGGTTTAAGCTTAACGTTACTTGTTAGCCGTTATGTACTTAAGAAAAATCTCGTTAAAAAAGCGCTTAGTTCAATACTCGAAAATGCTAATGATACAAAGCAAGCCATTGTTGTCCCAGAACCATTATGGGATAAGCTTAACCTAATGTGGGTTGCTATAACTGCTGGCATCGCAGCACTAAACATTTATATTGCATATAATTTTTCGCTCGACTTTTGGGTTAATTTTAAAGTATTTGGTTTAATGGGTATTACCTTTGTGAGTATTTTTGCCACTATTATTGCCTTGTACAAATACCTCCCTAGTGAAGAAGAACCTGCAAAATAATTTTATAGATCACTTTGTAGATTACTAATCTCGTCATAAAAATGTCGTCTTAGCTTGATAGCTTATTAAAAAAACAAGTTGAGACGACCTTGAACGCCAATCAATATCGCTGGTTTGAATTTACCCTCATTTTTGTGTTACTGCCCTTGGTGGGTTTTGTATTACGCGAGTATTTAGCTAACTGGCTTATTCCTGCGCTTATTATTTTAATGAGCGTGTGTTGTATGTTGCTACTGGGCGATCCGCATTTTAAACGTTTTAGGCTTACAAGCCTTGGGCAATTTTCTGCTGTTAAAAAACGTGTGTTTAGCTTCTTTTTTTTAGGTGCACTGTTCTCAGGTATGTTTTACGGGATTATTCATCAGGGAAACTGGTTTACCCCTCCCCGTAACTCGTTTAATGATTGGCTTTTACTGTTGCTACTCTACCCAATACTGTCGGTTATTCCTCAAGAGTTAATATTCAGAACGTATTTTTTTCATCGTTATAAACGCATCATGCCCAAAAAAGCAGTGCGTATTGTAGTTAGTGCGAGTGTATTTGCGTTAGCGCATATTGTGTATGCAAATTGGTTTGCAGTAGGTTTAGCATTTTTAGGTGGCTTACTGTTTGCCTATACCTATGCACAAAGCCGCTCAACCGTCGTGTGTGTTATTGAGCATAGTTTATGGGGGATATGGATGTTTACACTCGGGATCGGCAGCTACCTTGATTCAGGCACTATGAGTTAGTGCTATTTGTTATTAATTATGACAATAATGAAAGCACAAAGCGCATAAGTATTTTGATGCTGTAAATTAATCACAATACTTATGCGATGGCTGTACGATAGTTATTAATGAGGAACTACTGAGGGACTCTTACAACCCCTTCCATTAATACCCGTGCACTTCGGCTCATACTCGCTTTGGTAACTAGCCAGTTGCCAGCATTATTTTTAGCCTCAGCACCTACTTTTAGCGTGCCCGACGGATGACCAAAGTTAACTTCACTCAATGCGCCGCCACCAGCGGCTATATTTACGAGTGTGCCTTCGATTGCTGCGGCCGTGCCAATAGCAACAGCAGCTGTGCCCATCATGGCATGGTGCAGTTTACCCATCGACATAGCGCGTACTAATAAGTTGATATTTGCAGCTTCAATAATTTTACCGCTAGATGCTTTGTAATCTAAAGGTGATGCAACAAACGCAACTTTAGGCGTATGTTGGCGAGCTTGCGCTTCACTAATGTTAGTGATTAAACCCATTTTAACAGCGCCATAAGCACGAATGGTTTCAAGCTTTTCAAGCGCTGCAACATCGTTATTTATATCGTCTTGCAGCTCTGTGCCGGTATAACCAATATCAGTGGCGTTAATAAATATGGTAGGAATACCTGCATTTATCATTGTTGCTTTTAAAGTACCAACACCCGGTACTTCTAAATCATCAACTACATTACCAGTTGGAAATAACGCGCCATCGCCATCAGCGGGGTCAATAAATTCAAGTTTTACTTCAGCTGCAGCAAAAGTAACGCCATCGAGCTCAAAGTCGCCGGTTTCTTGTACTTCGCCATTTGTCATGGGGACATGCACTAATATGCTTTTTTTAATATTAGCCTGCCACACACGCACAATAGCAATACCGTTATTAGGTACTCTGCTTTTATCGACCAAACCATTACTAATGGCAAAAGCACCGACTGCTGACGTTAAGTTGCCGCAGTTACCGCTCCAATCTACAAAAGGTTTATCTATTGCCACTTGACCAAACAAGTAATCAACATCGTGGTCAGTTTGCTCACTTTTACTTAAGATTACGGTTTTACTGGTACTTGATGTAGCACCGCCCATGCCATCCGTTTGCTTAGCATACGGATCGGGGCTGCCAATAACGCGTAGTAATAAATTATCGCGCGCCTCGCCTGCTACTTGAGCAGGCTTTGGCAAATCAGTTAAATTAAAAAACACACCTTTACTGGTGCCGCCACGCATATAAGTTGCAGGCACTTTAATTTGCGGTTTAAACATAATGCTTGCCCTTATGCAGATTTCGTTGCTTCTAAAAAGTCTTGTGCAAAGCGTTGTAACACACCACCAGCCGCGTAAATAGAAAGCTCTTCTTGGGTATCGATACGGCACTTCATAGGCACAGTGAGTACTTCACCGTCTTTACGAGTAATACTTAAATTAACGGTGGCACCTGGTTTTAAATCGCCTGCTACATCGTACGTTTCACTGCCATCCAGCTTTAGAGTTTTACGCGTTGTGCCTGCTTTAAACTCAAGCGGTAAAACACCCATACCAATTAGGTTAGTACGGTGAATACGCTCAAAACCTTCAGCAGCTATTACTTCAACGCCTGCAAGTCTTACGCCTTTTGCTGCCCAATCGCGCGACGAACCTTGCCCGTAATCGGCACCAGCTACAATAATAAGCGGTTGTTTACGCTCCATGTAGGCTTCGATTGCTTCCCACATACGGGTATTAGTGCCTTGTGGTTCTAAGCGTGCGTAAGAGCCTTGCTTAACTTCGCCGTTTTCGTCCAGTACCATTTCATTAAGTAGTTTTGGGTTTGCAAATGTTGCGCGCTGCGCTGTTAAATGATCGCCCCGGTGCGTTGCATACGAGTTGTAGTCTTCCTCTGGCACGTTCATTTTGGTCAGGTATTCACCAGCAGCACTACTTGCCATAATTGCGTTTGATGGCGATAAATGATCGGTTGTAATGTTATCGCCAAGAACTGCAAGCGCACGCATACCGGTCATTGTGCGCTCACCCGCAAGTGCACCTTCCCAATAAGGAGGGCGACGAATGTACGTACTTTCTGGGCGCCAGTCGTAAAGTGGATCGTTATCTTCACCGTAATCTACGGTTAAATTAAACATCGGCTCGTATACTTTTCTAAACTGCTCTGGCTTAACGCTTTGCTTAATTACTGCATCAATCTCTTCGTCTGACGGCCATAAATCTTTAAGCGTAATATCGTTGCCTTGTTGATCTTGCCCTAGTATCCCTTTTTCAATATCAAAGCGAATAGTACCTGCAATGGCGTACGCAACAACTAAAGGAGGTGACGCTAAAAATGCTTGTTTAGCATAAGGATGAATACGCCCATCAAAGTTACGATTACCCGAAAGCACCGCGGTAGTGTATAAATCGCGATCGATCACTTCTTTTTGAATAACAGGGTCAAGGGCACCGCTCATACCGTTACACGTTGTACACGCAAAACCAACAATACCAAAGCCAAGTTGCTCAAGCTCTGTTAGTAAGTTTGCATCTTCAAGGTATGATTGCACCGCTTTTGAGCCTGGTGCTAATGAAGTTTTAACCCAAGGTTTACGCATTAAACCCCTAGCATTTGCGTTACGGGCAAGGAGTGCAGCGGCAATTACATTGCGTGGATTACTCGTATTAGTACAGCTAGTAATAGCAGCAATAATACATGCGCCGTCTGGCATTAAGCCTTCTTCATTTTCAACAACGCCCGAAATACCTTCTTTAGCTAAATCACTTGTCGATACACGGCGGTGTGGATTAGATGGACCGGCAATATTGCGCCCCACGCTTGATAAATCAAACTTAAGCACACGCTCATATTTTGCGGTTTTTAAGCTATCGCTCCAAAGGCCTGCTGTTTTAGCGTAGTTTTCTACAAGGGCTATTTGTTCTTCTTCACGGCCTGTTAAACGCAAGTAATCTATTGTTTTATCATCGATATAAAACATGGCTGCAGTTGCGCCAAATTCAGGCGTCATGTTCGAAATGGTTGCTCTGTCGCCAAGAGTAAGCGCGTCGGCACCTTCACCGTAAAACTCTAAATAAGTAGAGACAACACGTTGCTCACGTAAAAATTCAGTAATAGCCAACACAATATCGGTTGCGGTAATACCGGGTTGGCGCTTGCCTGTTAGCTCAACACCTACAATATCAGGCAAGCGAATATAAGAAGCACGGCCAAGCATTACGCTTTCAGCTTCAAGCCCACCTACGCCCACAGCAATAACGCCCAGCGCATCAACATGTGGTGTGTGACTGTCGGTGCCAACTAGTGTATCTGGGAATGCAATGCCATCTCGGTTTTGAATAACCGGCGACATTTTTTCAAGGTTAATTTGATGCATAATGCCATTACCCGGTGGAATAACGTCAATATTTTTAAAGGCAGTTTTTGTCCAGTTGATAAAGTGAAAACGGTCATCATTTCGTCTGTCTTCAATCGCGCGGTTTTTGTCAAATGCGTCAGGATCAAAACCGGCATGCTCTACCGCTAACGAATGATCAACTATTAACTGCGTGGGTACCACAGGATTCACTTTTGCGGGATCGCCGCCTTTGGCTGCAATTGCATCACGCAAACCTGCTAAATCAACAAGTGCCGTTTGGCCTAAAATATCGTGGCATACTACGCGCGCCGGATACCACGGAAAATCCAAGTCTTGCTTTCGCTCAATTAGCTGATTAAGTGCATCGGTTAACATGGCAGGGTCGCATCGGCGTACTAGGTTTTCGGCAAATACACGTGATGAATAAGGTAGTGTGGCGTATGCACCTGGCTTAATTGCATCTACGGCTTCTTGCGTATCGTAATAGTCGGCATTTGAGCCCGGCAGAGGTTTACGGTATTGGGTATTATTAATTATGGTCATAATAAGGGTTCGCTAATTTGGTGACGGTGTTTGCTCACAGCTAGCGTGTTTAATGAAAAGTTTGAGAAAAACTGCTCGCTAGTGGCTATGTGCAATAAAAAAGTGAGCACATGCGTGCTCACTCATTTTTTAACGTGACTCTATTGGTGTGTAACTACGTGCATCAGGGCCTGTGTAATCGGCACTTGGGCGAATAATACGGTTGTTAGCGCGTTGCTCTTTTACATGCGCAGTCCAACCAGTAACGCGGCTCATTACAAATATTGGCGTAAATAATTTAGTCGGAATATCCATAAAGTGATAAGCAGATGCATGGAAAAAATCGGCGTTACAAAACAGTTTTTTCTCGCGCCACATAATCTCCTCACAACGAACAGACACAGGGTAAAGCACGGTATCGCCCACCTCTGCCGCTAGTTTTTCAGACCATTTTTTAATAATTACATTGCGTGGATCAGACTCGCGATAAATCGCATGGCCAAAACCCATTATTTTGTCTTTACGCTCAAGCATGCCCATTACTTCTTGCTCAGCATGCTCAGCACTTGTAAAGCCTTGAATCATATCCATAGCTGCTTCGTTAGCACCACCATGAAGTGGGCCACGTAGCGTACCAATCGCACCTGTTACACAAGAGTGAATATCAGAAAGCGTTGATGCACACACACGACCCGCAAATGTAGAAGCATTAAACTCATGCTCTGCGTATAAAATTAGTGATACGTTCATCACTTGTGCAAATAAATCACTAGGTGCTTTGTCATGTAACAGTGTTAAAAAATGTGCGCCAACTGAGTCGTCATCAGTTTGTGTTTCAATGCGTACGCCATCATGTGTAAAGCGGTACCAGTAACAAATAATACTTGGGAATACAGCAACCATACGGTCGATTGCATCATTGGCTTGGCTAAAATCAAGCTCCATTTCAAGGTTACCCAACATTGAGCAACCTGTGCGCATTACATCCATTGGATGCGCATCTTTAGGAATATTTTCAAGCACAATTTTAAGTGCATCTGGTAAGCCGCGTAAGCTTTTAAGTTTAGCTTTATATTCAGCCAATTCGCTAGTTGTTGGTAACTCACCGCGTGAAAGTAAAAAAGACACTTCTTCAAACTGCGCTTTTTCGGCAAGTTCGCTAATATCGTAACCACAATACGTTAAACCAGAACCACTTTGCCCAACAGTACACAATGCTGTTTGACCAGCCACTTGTCCGCGTAAACCCGCGCCGCCTAATGCTTTATCTACCATGATCTTCTCCTATCTTAAATTTGTGTGTGATTTTATTTTTTAATAATTATTATTTGTCAGATTTTGATGAAAAAAGGGTGTCGAGTGTGTTCTCGTACGTGTGGTAATCTAAAAAGTCGTAAAGCTCAGAACGCGTTTGCATATTTTCAATTTGGCTTTGTTGCGAGCCTTCATTCAAAATTGCTGAATACACGTTTAATGCTGCTTTGTTCATGGCTCTAAATGCACTTAGTGGGTAAAGCACCATTTCAACGCCTACATCGCTTAACTGCTCTTTAGTGTAAATTGGTGTTTGGCCAAACTCAGTAATGTTTGCCAAAATTGGAACGTTAATCGCTTTTGCAAATGCTTGGTAATCAGCAAGGTCGTGTACGGCTTCTGCAAAAATAGCGTCAGCACCGGCTTCAACACAGGCAGCTGCACGGTCAATAGCGGCATTTAAACCTTCTTTTTGAAATGCATCGGTACGGGCCATAATATAAAAATCGCTGTCGGTTTTTGCATCAACCGCCGCTTTAATGCGGTCAACCATTTCACCTTGGCTTACAATTTCTTTATTAGGGCGATGACCACAGCGCTTTTGCGCTACTTGGTCTTCTATATGAAAACCCGCCGCACCGGCTTTAGTCATTTCTTTTACCGTGCGTGCAATGTTAAACGCCCCACCCCAACCGGTATCGGCATCAACAAGTAGTGGTAAATCGCTAGCACCAGTAATACGACGAATATCTT
The DNA here is from genome assembly GCF_015864705.1 of Pseudoalteromonas sp. NGC95. Taxonomy (NCBI): domain Bacteria; kingdom Pseudomonadati; phylum Pseudomonadota; class Gammaproteobacteria; order Alteromonadales; family Pseudoalteromonadaceae; genus Pseudoalteromonas; species Pseudoalteromonas sp. NGC95. The sequence continues at coordinate 31,029 of NZ_JADYWR010000024.1, read as the reverse complement.
CAAGCACGTTATCAAGGCTCGTCATACCCAAATCAGGCATACCAAACGAGGCGTTTGCAACACCGGCACCTGAGAGGTAAATAGCCTGGTGACCCATTTTTTCAGCCATCATCGCGGTGTATGCGTTAATAGTACCTACTACTTGTAACGGGCGGTTATTGGCAATAGCGTGTTTAAATTTTAATCCTGCTGACATTACTTTCTCCTCACTTTGAACGGTTGCTACGTGGAGTAACTTATAGTTTTAATCTGTAATTATGACTGTTTGACTGCTTTTGCTAGCTTTTAGCTTTTAACTTTTAACTTTTAACAGCTTATGCTTTCTGCTTAGCTAATAAATCAAATTTGGTTTGAATATTTGCTTGCGATGCACTTATGTGGCGCTTCATAAGCATTTCGGCCAGTTCGCCATCGTGGTTTTCAATCGCGTTAATAATAGCTAAATGCTCATCAAACGCTTTTGATACACGCGGCCCCACCATGCCCATTTGTACACGGTACATCCGTATTAATTGATAGAGCTCATTACACAGTAAATGAATTAAATGCGCGTTTTTACTGCCTTGAATAATACGGTAATGAAAATCTAAATCGCCGGCTTCTTGATAATAAGACTCGCCCTCTTTAACACGCTGTGTTTGTAGGTGCTGATTAAGTAATTGCTTTAAGCCTTTTACTTCTTCGGGTTCCATATTGTCGGCAGCAAGTCTACATGCCAAGCCTTCAAGCGAACTACGAACTTGATAAACTTCAATCAAGCGTTCAGCGGTAAGGGCAACTACTCGGCAACCTACGTTAGCTTTACGCTCAACAAGGTAGCAACTTTCTAGGCGATTTAACGCCTCTCTAAGTGTTGCACGGCTTACACCATAACGTTTGGCAAGCTCAGGCTCTGATATTTTACTGCCTTGAACTATGCTGCCTTCAACAATCTCACGGCGCATATCTACAAATACTTGATCTGATGCGGTAGTTATAGGCGCTTCGTTTAAAAATGTGTGTGTCATAAGTTATTTTTTAGATTGTCGACAATTAATGTGGTTACTATGGGCTTATTAAAAAATCATGTCAACCCTTAAACCTATCGAAATGGCTAAAAAACACACTCATTGTCGACACTATTAACCTAAAGTCGCATAAAAATGGTTTTACAATGGACTAAAACAGTGAAGTGTCGACAGCACAATAAATCAGATGTTACGCTTTTTAGCGCTGAAAACACTTCGCATAAATGCTATTATCGCGCTTTATTTTTATAGTATGAGCTAACGCGTGAACGCCAACACTTTTATTCCTGAGCACTTTATTGATGACGTAAAAACCTATTTACCAGCGCATCTAAACTTAGATGACTTTTTAAATGCGTGTCGTAGGCCCCTCAGAAAATCTATCCGCGTTAATACATTAAAAATTAGCATTGAAGAATTTGTAGAACGTGCAACTGAAAAAAATTGGCTGCTAACCCCCATACCTTGGTGCAGTGAAGGTTTTTGGCTAGAGCGCCCAAGCGATGAAGAGCAAAACCTAGCCCTTGGTAATACCGACTTACACCTAAGCGGAGCTATGTACGTACAAGAGGCAAGTTCAATGCTACCCCCTATCGCATTAAAGCAAAGTATTAAACTCGCTAACTGGCAAAATAACACCGTGCTTGATATGGCATCAGCGCCAGGTTCTAAAACATCACAACTTGCAGCACTTATGGATAACCAAGGCGTGCTTGTTGCAAACGAGCTTTCGTCATCTCGTTTAAAGGTACTCAGCGCAACACTCAAACGTATGGGAGTAGGTAACTGTGCGCTCTCACATTTTGATGGCGTTATATTTGGCAACTACATGTTTGAATGCTTTGATAGCATATTGCTAGACGCGCCCTGCTCTGGCGAAGGTACTGTGCGTAAAGACGCCGACGCACTAAAAAATTGGTCAATAGAATCAAACATTCAAATAGCCCAAGTACAAAAAGACTTAATTAAAAGCGCTTTTTATGCATTAAAACCAGGTGGCACATTAGTGTATTCAACCTGCACACTTACCCCGCTCGAAAACCAACAAGTGTGCGATTATTTACTCAGTGAGTTTGGCGACTACATAGCACCTGAGTCACTAAGTGATTTATTTGAAGGTGCAAGCAAAACCACCACAAGTGAAGGCTATTTGCATGTATGGCCGCAGACATTCGATAGCGAAGGCTTTTTTATTGCTAAATTTAAAAAGCACACAAGTTGCAACAACCCAAATCAAACAGTTAAAAAAGGTGCATTCCCGTTTAACGAGTTTGATAAGAAGCAAAGTGCCGCGTTTATGCTGTCGCTTAATGAGCACTTTGGGTTAACTAACCTACCTGGCAACTTAATGCAGCGCGATAAAGAGCTGTGGTTATTTCCACAAGGGTTTGAAGCCGTGCAAAATAAAATTAAGTACGCACGTTTAGGTATTCAAATTGGCATTATTCATAAAAATGGCGTGAGACTAACGCACGAATTTGCAACCGTATTTGGCAATGAGTGTAAAACTAATATTTACGCGTTAAATAACGAGCAAGCAAATGATTATTTTCAAGGTAAAGATATACGCTTAGCTGAGGCAACTCAAACAATAGGTGAAGTAGTATTAACACTGTGTGGTTGCCCTATTGGGCTCGGGAAATGGCAAAAAAATAAGATCAAAAATTCACTACCCCGAGATCTAGTGCAAAATACGCAGTTAATAAGCTGGGGTTAAACTAAAGTACAAATTACGCATAATTAATCTAATCCTTTGTTATCAAATGTAACCAGATGGCAAAATTAGTTATGCTTTATTGAGTACCTTTACTATAGTTTTAAGTACTTTCTTCTTCTCCCTAACGAACCAGAAAGTTTTTAGTTAACGCTAGACTCAATTTAGAGTCACTTTATAGCCCAGAGGTTTTTATAAGCCTTTGGGCGTTTTTATTTGCAGCTTCTTCTATAGACAGTACTATTTCTTACTTTTTCAAACGCCTTACCAAGAGTGCTCATCTACAATTGACTTGTAGATGAGCAACTTACTGTTCTTCTAAATCAAACTCAGTTAAATGCCCTTCACCATGTATGAGTTGATAGCGGGCTAAATTTCCTTGCTCTAGTGTTATTAAACTAATAGCTGAGTCGCTTACTAAGTATTTTTGCCCTTCACCTTTAGTTTGGTGTTTATCTACTTCCATATGCCAGCGTTTAGTAAAAAAGTTTAAAGGACTTTTTGGGCCGTATAGAATTGAATCTAGTTTATCGAGTATGTTTATTAATTTACGCGGGAACTCGTTTTTAATACCGCTGGCGGTAAGTTGCCAAATTCGATTAGGGTGATCGCCAAAACGCTTTTGCACTGAAAAGCAAAATGAGTAATGTACATCGCCAGATAAAATAAGGGTTTCGTTTGGGGTGTCGGTTCGTCTAAATGTATCGAGTAGCTTTTTGGCTGAGCCTTCGTGCGCCATCCAGTTTTCTACGTCAACCATGAGCGGTTGGCCACATATGTTAAACATGGCTTGAATGGCTTCTATTGATTTAACACCAAACACGGGAGCTGGCGATACAATAATAACTTGGTCGTGGCTTAATAGGCTTTCCTCAAGCTCTGTGAGACGTTCCCAATCAAGTAGACCTGACGGCTCATTAAAGTTTTGCTCATTTCTCCAGCGGTGCGTGCGCGTATCAAGCACCACTACTTTAGGTATTGTCGTTAACTCGTAATGCCAAAAGCTAAAATCGTTTAGTGGTTTATCAAATGCTTTAAACTGCCATAAATTATTAGCAGTACGGCTTTGCTTAAAAGGTGTAAGTAGCTCGCCTGTTTTATCTAGTGCATCGTTCCCCATTCCTTGGAAAAGCCAATAACTAATTAAACCGTTATTAATGATTCGTTTACTACTTGGATTTTCATTTATAGCTTGCTCCCACCCAGCGGTGAGGTTCCAATCATCGGTTACATCATGATCGTCAAACATCATTAATGTAGATACATTGGCAAACAACCGCTCTACTTCACTTAAGCCTTTTGCATAATCAATCAATGCTGTTTTTTCAGCGTTAAAAATAGTTTTGTTTTGCTCGCTTTGACCTAAATACGTTGTGTTTTGTATATCAACGCATTGCCAAGCAGCAGCACTAAAATTTAATAAATAAAGTGCTATATATTCTTCAAAATGGATGAGGTGGTTATACGCTTTTACACTTGAAAAGTGAGGTTCGTCTTTTTTTAGCCAATAACCTACACCTAACTTTGAGCGTTTTTGCCACGGCGTTTTTGGTAAGAACAAATAGCGATTATAAAGTTGCTCATTTATGTCGGCGGGTAGCTCAATGGTAAGTGGTTGCTCTTTATAGATACCTAAGGCTTTAATTAACTGATGAATAGCTAATAACATGGGGCCTGCTACATCATCGGCATAAACCTGATCACCGCTCAGTAATAACAATTGTGCGCCTTGGTTATTATTACCGCGCTGAGTGTTTTGCCAGTGACTTGCGGACACTAAGCTGTCTTTTGCTGGATGATGTGCATTACGGCACGAGCCATGCAAAATATCGCTGAGTTTATTAGGGATTACAAATGCAGGCGTTGTTTGATTGCTATAGCACCAAGGCGATAAATCGATTGCTGTATCATCAATTACAAGCTTATAGCTTAATAAGCTATCTACAGGAAGTTTGTTATTTATTGGCTTTATAATGACGAAATGCAGGTATAAATGCTCCCCTAAAGAAACAGTGTGTTGATCGCTATAACATTCATGATTTATAAGTGTAATTTGGCAGTTTGCAGGTTTGGAGGTAGCAAACTGAATGCAGACTCCAGTTTGCTCTGCACGGCGCACCATTGGCCCCATTAGTAAAATAGGAAGGTTTGCCGTGTGAGTAATCATGTATTTAGCCTTTAGCTGCTAATTTAAATAAAGAATAAAAGTTTTCGGTAGTCGCTTTAGCCAGTTCATTAAAGCTAATGCCTTTAAGTTCGCTAATGTAGTAAGCAACATCTTCTACGTACACTGGCTGATTTGTTTGCCCACGATACGGTACCGGTGCTAAATAAGGCGAGTCGGTTTCTATTAATAATCTATCTAGCGGTATTTGTTTTACTACTTCTTTTAGCTCAATAGCATTTTTAAAGGTAACAATGCCCGAAATAGAAATATAAAAGCCCATGTCTATGGCTTTTTTTGCCATATCCCAGTCTTCAGTAAAGCAATGTAGTACACCACCGCAGTTTTCGGCTTTGTGCTCACGCATTAAATTAATGGTGTCGGCACGGGCATCACGAGTATGAATAATTAACGGTTTTTGTAATTCGTTAGCTACTTCAATATGCCCAACAAAACTTGCTTGCTGCACTGCGTGAGTATCTTTTGAATAGTAGTAATCAAGGCCCGTTTCGCCAATAGCGACGACTTTTTCGTGTGAGGCTAAGTCGATTAGTTGCTGTTTATTAAGGGCGTCTTTTTGATCAAGTGGATGTACACCACATGAGGCTGAAACATCGTCGTAGTGCTTAATTTTATCAAGCATGCTTGGAAACTGATCAAGCGTTACGCTTACACATAAAAAGTGCTCTATTTGCTTTGCACGCGCTTTATCAAGAACTTGGTCAAGGTTTAAGTCTAATTTATCAAAATCAAGACGATCTAAATGGCAATGAGAATCTACAATCACTATAAGGCCTGTATTATGTTCAGGGTTTAAATTTGTTCGTTTAATTTATTATGTTAGCAATTAAAAGAACCCAATATAGGGCGGCGTTAATCTCAATGAAAAACCGACCCTATAACTACATGGTATATGTTTGATCGCCTGAGTTTAACATAGTCCCAAGTAGCTTTTCGATTTTAGCGTTTAGGTTTGTTTTATCGTCTAAAAAGCTAATACCAATACCTGGAGGGTTAGAGCTTTGTGCACCTTGTGGCGTGATCCACGACACTTTACCTGTTACTACATCATCTTCTAAGGCATCGGGCAAGGTAACTCTAAGCGCTAATGAATGCCCTGCTTCGTAACGCATATTAGTACGTACAAATAAGCCACCTTTTTTTAAGTAAGGCATATAACAACGGTATAACTCGTCTAAATCGTCTATGTCTACTAGTAGTTCTTGCATGATTAATCCTTTTAAGAATTTCGCAATGTGTATGCTAATCGTGATACAGCAAGCGGTAAATTAAGGCCAAGTACTTGTGTGTTATTTTGTAAAAACTCGCCTAATGCATTTTGCGCACTTTGATAAGCGTCAAAACTCATACCTTGCAGTAATTGTTGCTTTAGTTGCACGCTTAAAAATAAAGTAAATATGCGAACAAGCTCAGGCTGTTTATTTATTATATCGACTAACGCTTTGAAATTATGGCTTTGTTTAAACTCAGTTGCAAACTTATACAGTGTATCAATATTTTTTAGCTGGTCTTGCTGTTGCCAATGCTTTACTTGCAGCGGTTGGTTATAAAAAAGTGCTAACCAACTATAGTTAGGTATATCTAATGTTTCTAGCCATTGCTGAGCAAGTGCTGTATTTGTTATTTTTACGTCACTTTTAGCACATCTACTTAAAATAGTTGCAGGGAGCTGTGCTGGTTGGCTTGTGGTTAATATTAAAAAGCGGCTATTAGTTGGCTCTTCAAGTGTTTTTAATAATGCGTTAGCTGCTGCTGTGGTCATTTTTTCGCAATTTTCGATTATCGCGACTTTATTGCCATTTTGCGCTGCTGAGTGATTCATAAAATCACTAATACCACGTATATCGTCTACACCAATACTTTGCCCATCAACTTGCGTTAAACGTTTGTCGGGGTGAGTGCCAGCCAGGGTAAGTAAACAGCTTTTACACTGTCCGCAAGGTTTTAGCATACTGTTTTGCGCAGCTACCTGCTTAGCTATATTTTGACATAACAAAGCATTCCCAAGCTCATCACTTAACTCAAACTTACCTACGCCAACAGGCCCACAAAATAATTGCGCATGATGAAAACGCTCTGCGCGATAACTTTGCGCTAAACGTGCTTGAGTATCATGTAGCCAAGGCAATGGCATATTATTTTAGGCCTTCAAAAAATGAATGCAGTACATTGGTTATATCGCGATGTACTTTATCAATACTTTGGTTTGCATCAACTGTTTTAATTGTATTGTCGTCATTAGCAAGTTCAACATAACGCATACGTGTACGCTGAAAAAACTCAATGGCTTCTTGTTCAATACGGTCAAGCTCGCCACGCCCTTTCGCGCGTTCAAGGCCTATCACTGGGTCAATATCAAGGTAAATAGTTAAATCAGGCTTTAAGCCCTTTAATACCATTGACGAAAGTGAAGCTAATGTATTTGAGCTAATACCACGCCCACCACCTTGATACGCCTGAGACGATAAATCATGACGATCGGCAAGTACCCATTGGCCTTTATCAAGCGCTGGGGTAATAACATTGTGCATTAATTGCGAACGTGCTGCGTACATAATAAGCAACTCGGTTTCAAAGGCAATTTCTTCTTCGTGCTCTGCTTTTACAAGCGTACGAAGCGATTCAGCAAGCGGCGTGCCGCCAGGTTCACGGACGTTAATGAAGTCTATTTTTTGTTTGTTTAAAAAGTCTTGGCATAACGAGATAGCGGTTGATTTACCCGCGCCTTCTAGCCCTTCTATTACTATAAATTTTGATTTCATAAAAACTTAATTCTTTTTATTTAATATATACGTTTTAACTGCCGCGTTATGCTGCTTTAACGTGGTTGAAAATTGGTGGCTACCATCGCCTTTTGATACAAAGTAAACGTATTCACTTTGTGGCGGATTAACTGCAGCTAAAATAGCGGCTTTTGATGGCATTGCAATCGGTGTTGGCGGTAAGCCATTAATACGATACGTATTGTAAGGCGTATAATCGCGTAAATCTTTGCGTTTAATATCTCCATCAAAATCAGCGCCTAATCCGTATATTATGGTTGGATCGGTCTGTAGGCGCATATTGGTGTTTAATCGATTAACAAACGCTGATGCAATTAACGGACGCTCGCTGGCAAGGCCTGTTTCTTTTTCAATAATTGAAGCCATTATAAGTGCTTCATATGCTGTTTTGTAAGGGAGCTCAGCTGCGCGCTGCTGCCAAGCACCGTCTAACGTTTGCTGCATTTTTTGTGCTGCACGTTTTAATACACTGCTTGCAGTATCGTTATTATGATAGTGGTAAGTGTCTGGAAATAACCAGCCCTCTAAGTGTGTATTATTGCCCAGTATTTGTGTACTTAGCTCATCACTTTTTAAATCGTTTTGTAAATTATCGGCTTTTTTAATAGCACTTAGTACTTCACGTAAGTTTTGCCCTTCAATTATGGTAAAACTAAAGTTGATTTGCTGACCTTTATTAATTTTTTTTACGTTGTTGATAACGCTATCATCTGTTAGCTCGTAAAGTCCCGCTTTTAAGTCGGTAAGCGTGGGATCTAATTTGGCAATTACCTGATAACGCCAACAACTTTCTACCCAGTTATTAGCTTGCCATTGTTGGCATAACTTATTAAAGCCAGTGCCATGCTTAACTTCAAATTGTGTGCTTTGTGCTACCTTTAACGGGCTATTTATTGTTGCTTGTAATTGCTGGTAACCAACAGCAGTGGTTATAACAGCTAAAAAAAGTACCGATAAAATAACTTTTAACACTCAGCCTCCTTGGCTAATAATTTAGTTAGTAATGCGTGGCTTTCGTCTGTATTAAATACCTGTTGCTCAATACGTTTTACAGGTACTGCTCCCATTAAGCTATTACACACAAATACGGCGTCTGCTTGGGTTAAGTCTTCTACTTTCACGCGTTTAAATTCAACAGGCAATTTATCACATAACGATTGCAGATAAACGCCCTTAATTCCGCACTCATCAAGCAATGGCGTAAACACACACTTATTTTTAATCGCAAAAATATTAGCTGCAGAAGCTTCAATTACATTGTTATTGTAATCAAGCACTAACACATCGTCGCAGTTTTGCGTTTGCATTGCTTTTTTAACTAGTACTTGCTCAAGCCGGTTTAGTGTTTTAAGACCCGCTAAATAAGGCTGTGCTGCTAATTTAATTGGGCTTATTTCTAGATTTACACCCTTTTTAACAAGCGCTTCGTAATTACTAGGGTAATCTAATATGCTCAATAAAATAGTAATATTACACTCAGTTGGCAGCCCATAACCACGTCCGCCTTCGCCTCGCGTTACAAGTATTTTAAGCACGTTGAGTGATGCTGCTTTTATATGCAAAGTAATTTGATTTTCAAGGCGATTAAAATCTAGCTCAGGAAAACCCAAACGCTGTGCGCATTCAATCAAACGCGCTTTATGATGAGCCCAATGCTGTACTTGCCCATCAACAACTTTAGCCGTTGTAAAAAAGCCGTCACCGTAATTTAAGCCTCTGTCACGCGTGCTTAAAGTGCTGTTTTTATCTACTGCTATTATTGTTTGCATTTTATTTGGCATATAAAAAAAGCCCAGTTAAACAACTGAGCTCTTATAATTTGATTCGTTGTTAAAAAAGATTATACCTTTTTAAATAGCAACGAGCCATTAGTACCACCAAAACCGAACGAGTTACACAGTGCAAAGTCTAACTTTGCATCACGTGCAGTGTGAGCAATATAATCTAAGTCACACCCTTCGTCTGGGTTATCAAGGTTGATAGTTGGCGACACTTTTTGATCTGTCAGTGATAAAATCGAAATAATCGATTCAACCGAGCCTGCAGCACCTAACAAGTGACCCATCATCGATTTAGACGAGCCTACCATTACATCTTTAGCTGCATTACCAAAAATAGACTTAACAGCGGCAGTTTCTGCTTTATCGCCTGCATTTGTAGATGTACCGTGTGCGTTAATGTAACCAATTTGCTCAGCGTTTACTTGCGCATCGTTTAGTGCGTTTTGCATTGCAAGTGCAGCACCCGCACCATCTTCTGGTGGTGATGTCATGTGGTACGCATCGCCGCTCATACCAAAGCCTACAAGCTCAGCATAAATTTTAGCGCCACGCGCTTTAGCATGTTCGTACTCTTCAACTACAACAACACCTGCACCGTCAGAAAGCACAAAGCCATCGCGGTCTTTATCCCAAGGGCGAGAAGCCGCTTGTGGATCGTCATTGCGGGTTGAAAGTGCACGTGCAGCATTAAAGCCACCCATACCAATAGGCGTACAGGCTTTTTCTGCACCGCCAGCAACCATTGCATCTGCATCACCGTAGGCAATCATGCGCGCGGCATGGCCAATATTATGCAAACCAGTAGTACAGGCTGTTACAATTGAAATATTTGGACCACGAAGTCCATGCATCATTGATAAGTGACCTGAGATCATATTAATAATGGTAGACGGCACATAAAATGGCGATAACTTGCGCGGACCACTATTTAATAGCTTAATGTGGTTTTCTTCGATAAGCGTTAAGCCACCAATACCAGAGCCCACAGCTACACCTATACGTGTTGCGTTTTGCTCAGTAATTTCAAGGCCTGAATCTTTAAAGGCTTGAACACCCGCTGCAATGCCGTACTGAATAAACAAGTCCATTTTTTTAGTATCTTTCGCTGACATGTATGCAGTTGCATCAAAATCATTTATTAAACCAGCGAATTTAGTACCAAATTTTGATGTATCAAAGTGCGTTATTGTTTGAATGCCACTTTTACCATCTAATAAGCCTTGCCAGGTTGATTGAACATCATTACCTAGCGGCGTCAACATTCCTAAGCCAGTTACGACGACTCGACGTTTAGCCACGGTTTGCCTCCAATAAGGGATATTTTACAAGGGGATGATCATACCCAAGCTACCTCAAAGTGCTAGTCCCAAAATAGATTAAAAACGCATAACACTATCAAAATTAATTTTTAGCTAAAATTGAGCATAGAGATTTAAGTTTTGAATCACGAACTTTGAGGTGGTTTGGATATAAAAAATTAAAGGCAGCGGATGCTGCCTTTAACGTGCGATTAATTACTCAGCGTGTGCTGTAACGTAATCGATAGCAGTTTGTACTGTAGTGATCTTCTCAGCTTCTTCATCTGGGATCTCAGTATCAAACTCTTCTTCAAGAGCCATTACTAGTTCAACAGTATCAAGAGAATCTGCACCTAGGTCATCTACGAAAGAAGATTCATTTTTAACTTCTTCTTCTTTAACACCTAGTTGTTCAATGATAATTTTCTTTACGCGTTCTTGGATATCGCTCATTCTTCTTTCCTTTATTAAAAACGCCAATGCGTTATTTTCAGATTGCGGCGTAGTTTACGCCGCATAATTCTCTGATTCAATGATTTGACCATAAATAATTGTCTGGTCAAACCTCTGAGTGTGTGTTTTGTCTTTTATCGCTTATTTTCGCAGCGATTTCAAGTATGTTTAAAGCAAGTTCACAAATAATTCAATGTTTTTGAGGTAACTTACTTAACTTTATTAAGTAGTAATCTAGGTACAATGGCGATTAAACCATGTACATCGCGCCATTTACATGCAAAGTTTCGCCTGATACATACGCAGCCGCGTCAGATGCTAAATAACATACTGCAGCAGCAATTTCGTCTGGTTGGCCTAAACGCCCTGCTGGGACATTTGCAAGTGTTGCTGCTTTTTGCTCATCAGTTAAATTATCAGTCATGTCTGTTTGAATAAAACCAGGTGCGATTACGTTAACTGTAATACCACGTGATGCAACTTCGCGCGCAAGTGATTTAGAAAAACCAATTACACCCGCTTTAGCCGCTGCATAATTAGCTTGACCTGCATTACCCATAGTACCCACTACTGAGCCAATGTTAATAATACGGCCTTTCTTTTTCTTCATCATTGGACGAAGTACTGCTTTAGATAAACGGAAAACTGAGCTTAAGTTAGTGTCGATTATATCGTCCCACTCAGTCTCTTTCATACGCATTAATAAGTTATCACGTGTAATACCTGCGTTATTTACAAGTACATCAATATCGCCTAAATCAGCTTTTATTGCAGCAAGTGTTGCTTCAATAGATGCAGGATCGGTTACGTTTAATGCATAACCTTTACCATTGTCACCTAGGTATTCACTGATTTTAGCAGCGCCTGACTCACTTGTCGCAGTACCTGCAACTTTTGCACCTTGTGCAACTAATGTTGTTGCAATTGCTTTACCAATACCACGGCTGGCACCAGTAATTAGGACAACTTTGCCCTCTAATGAAAATAAATTAGACATTTTATATACTCTTATTTAGCTGCATCAATTGAAGCGGCGTCGTTTACTGAGCCACAGATCATTGCTTTATCAATTCGTTTAGCAAGTCCTGTTAATACTTTACCAGGACCAAATTCGTAGCTTTGTGTTACATCTTGCGCAACCAAGGCTTGTACTGTTTCTGTCCAGCGAACTGGGCTGTAAAGCTGGCGTACTAATGCATCTTTAATTGCATCAGCTGACGTTTCAGCTTTTACATCAACATTATTAATTACATCACACTTAGGTGTATTAAATGTTAAAGCGGCTAAGTCTGCTGCTAGCTTGTCAGCTGCTGGCTTCATTAACTCACAATGTGAAGGTACGCTAACAGAAAGTGGTAATGCACGTTTAGCACCGGCATCTTTACATGCTTGCGATGCTCTATCTACTGCCGCTTTATGGCCTGCGATAACAACTTGACCAGGAGAGTTGTAGTTAACTGGAGACACAACCTCACCTTGCGCTGAGGCAGCACACGCCGCTTTAATTTCTTCATCGCCTAAGCCAATAATAGCAGCCATTGAACCTACGCCTGCTGGCACGGCTTCTTGCATGTATAAACCACGGTTTTCAACAAGCTTTACGGCTTCACTCAAGCTTAATACATCGCTACATACTAACGCTGAGTATTCACCTAAGCTGTGACCCGCCATAACAACGTCTGCATCAGGGTTAGCTGCTAACCAATCACGGTAAATAGCAACACTTGCAGTTAGTAATGCAGGTTGTGTGCGGTGGGTTTGATTTAATTTTTCTTCTGGGCCATTAAGAACTAGCTCTGCTAAGTCGTAACCCAGTGCATTTGACGCTTCTGCAAATGTTGCTTTAACAATGTCAGAACTCTCTAGTAGTTCTTGTAACATACCAACGCTTTGCGAGCCTTGACCTGGGAATAGAAGTGCAATTTTTTGTGCCATACTTTGCTCTTTTTAATTAAACAAATAAATAATGAAATACACGGCACATCAATTATTGATTAACCGCCGTGTCTTTAGAATGTGTTTTTTCGAAAATAGCGGCTATTTTATCAGGAAGTTGACGTTCAACCTCTTTTACCGCTTCATCAATTGCTGCTTGAAATGCTTTAGCTGACGCATTTCCATGACTTTTAACGACAATACCGCGCAATCCTACCAGAGAAGCACCGTTATACTGGTCGGGGTTCACCCTTTTATAGAGTTTTTTTATTATTGGGCGCAATATAAACGCCATACATTTATATAAAAGGTGCTTTTCGAGCGCGGTTGTAAACTTATTCATAATAAGCTTGGCAATGCCTTCACATGTTTTAAGTGCTACGTTACCAACAAACCCTTCGCATACAATGACATCAGCCTTACCCGAAAAAATATCACTTCCTTCGCTGTAACCAATATAATTTATGTGTGGGCTTTGCTGCATTAATTGTGCAGCTTGTTTAATGTCGTCGTGGCCTTTAATGTCCTCAGCGCCAATATTTAATAAACTAACGCGAGGATTATCTAAACCAAGTGCTTGTCCTGCAACAATAGAGCCCATAATGCCAAACTGATAGAGCATTTGCGCATCACAATGCACATTAGCACCTAAGTCGAGTAAATATACTGGGTTTTTAAGCTCTGTAGGAACAGATGAAATGAGTGCGGCACGTTTAACACCTGGCAGCATTTTTAATACATAGTGAGCCATAAAAAATAGAGCGCCGGTATTACCTGAGCTAACACATGCTTGAGCCTCGCCCGATTTAACTAAATCTAGGGCAACACGCATAGATGAATCTTTTTTTGAACGCACAGCAATTGCAGGTTCACAGGCATTAGTGACTATTTCACTACAGTGACGAATTATGAGTCTAGGATGAGGTAGAGAATCGAGGGATTCGAGTTCTTTAGATATAACGTGTTCATTGCCACATAAAATGAGAGTTAAATTGGCATGAGCATTTACTGCACAAACGGCAGCAGGAATAGATGAACGGGGGCCGTAATCGCCCCCCATCATATCTAACGCTATGGTTAGATCTTTCAGCATATAAGTAATCTCTTATTTAGAAATTACTTGAACGCCTTTGTAGTAACCATCTGCAGTCACATGGTGACGACGATGAGTCTCACCAGATGTTTGATCTACAGTTAAAGTTGGACCACTGATCGCATCGTGTGAACGGCGCATGCCGCGTCTTGCACGAGACTTTTTGCTTTTTTGTACAGCCATAGTCTTCTCCTAAGAATCTTTCTTAAGTTGTTTCAAAATATCAAATGGATTAGGTTTATCATCTTCCGCCTTTAATACACCAAAGCTGGCAGGCTTTGCTGAATAACTGCATGAAGCTTCGTTGTGGGTAGCCACTAATGGAATTGCTAAAATTAGTTCGTCTTCAATTAAATTAAAAACGTTAACTTCACCATTTTCATCAAGCGCTACTTCATCGTAGTCTTCTGGAAAAATATCTAACTCTGTATCTTCACCTACTGGTGAATATGCAAAGTCTTGAACCAAATCCAACCCTAAATCACCATTACAACGTTGACAAATGACAGTAACGTGTGTGGACAAATTGCCTCTAATCACAGCGAAACCTTGATCATCGTTTTTGCAATGTATTTTTACCGCTATTTCACCTACTTCTTCCTGCACAACTTTCTCTAAACGAGTAAGTTTTTCAAGCGGTACAATTCCGTCATACTTTAAACGGTGCTGCGCTGCTTTGCCTGGATGAAGAGTGATGGGAATTTTCACCTTTTGCATAGGGGCTGCATCATATAGATAGTTAGTTTGTTAGTCAAAGTAAAAAACCATTTTTACTTGGTTTTTAACGTGTTTTACTCTCGGATCTGATTTATCCTAACTCAATCTGAATTATCGTAGGAAAACAGTCCGTGAAGCATCCACTCATTTTAGCGTCAAGCTCGCCTTTTAGGCAGTCTTTATTACAAAAATTTAATTTACCATTTGATACGTTTTCACCTGACGTTGACGAATCAGCACTTGAATGCGAAACACCTACCGAACTGGTTAAGCGTTTAAGTGAATTAAAAGCCTCAGCAGCTAATAAACACTTTAACAGAGGGTTAGCTATTGGATCAGACCAAGTCGCTGTGTTTAATAATCAAATTTTAGGTAAACCACATAATAAACAAAATGCCGTAAAACAACTAAATTTATTTAGCGGTAATACTGTAACATTTTTAACAGGGCTTTGTGTTTACGATATTGTAACTGGCACTAAAAAAACCTGCGTAGAACCTTTCAATGTGACGTTTAAAACACTCAGTGATGCACAAATTAGTGCTTATTGCGATGCTGAGCAGCCTTATAACTGTGCTGGCAGCTTTAAGAGTGAAGGGTTGGGTATCTGTTTATTTGAAAAACTAAGCGGAGACGATCCTAATAGCTTAATTGGATTACCATTAATTAAACTCAGCCAACTACTGGCTGAGTTTGGTATTGATGTACTTACTGCTCAAAACAAGTTCTAGTTAAATAAATTAACCAAGCAGAACCTGTTGCAATTGCAGATAATTACCTACTGTTGCAACAGGGCTAAACTTATTTAACTGCTGTGCGTTGTGTACACCCATTGTTACGCCAATTCTATCCATGCCAGCAGCTTTTGCCATAGTCATGTCTATTTGAGTGTCGCCAATCATTACAGCGTCTTGAGCGCTTATGCCAAGTTTTTCAAGTAATTGATACAACATATCTGGAGAGGGCTTTGATTGCGCGTTATCGCTTGTACGTGTTGCACTAAAAAAATGGCGCAATTGACTTTGTTCAAGCAAACGATCTAACCCACCCCTACCTTTACCTGTTGCAACCGCTAAAACAATGCCCTGCTCTTTTAAGGCATTTAAAACGCTGACAACATTAGCAAATACAGGCGTGGGAGTAGTATCCACACTGTATTGATATTTATAACCTGAAATTAACGCTTGGTGCTGCGCTACATTATCTGGAAATAAAACGTCAATTGCTTTTTCAAGCGACATACCAATAATATTTTTAATGGCTTCGTCACTAGGCGGCACTAAATTAAGTGACTCAGCACTACTACGAATACAGTTAACTATTTTAGTGACTGAATCCATAATGGTGCCGTCCCAATCAAAAATGACGAGCTTATATTTTTTAATTGGAGTCACTTTTATCACAGTTTTGCATCTCGTAATTTTAGTAATGTATTTTTAAGCGTTTTATCTAGCGGTGCTTCAATACGCATAGTTGTTTCGTTTTTAGGGTGATAAAAACTTAAATCATGTGCGTGTAAAAACAATCGGTTTAACCCAACTTTACGCATAGAATCGTCAAAACCCTGATCGCCATATTTATCGTCGCACGCTATTGGGTGACCTTTACATTGCGTATGCACACGAATTTGATGCGTACGCCCTGTAACAGGCGATGCCTGTACAAGTGAGCAATCGTTAAAACGTTCAAGTACTTTAAAACGAGTATGTGAAGGTTTTCCCTCAGTGTTATCTACGCGTACTACGCGCTCGCCCGATTTAAGTGTATTTTTACGCAGCCCTTCGGTTACGTTTTTAGTTTTAGAATCCCACTGCCCTTCTACAAGTGCCCAGTAATTTTTTTCCATTGTTTTTTCGCGAAGTTGTTCATGCAATGCTGTTAACACCGAACGACGCTTCGCTATAAGTAAACAACCTGATGTATCACGGTCAAGCCTATGAACTAGCTCAAGGCTACGTTCCTCTGGGCGAAGTGCTCGCAAAGCTTCAATTAAGCCATAACTTAAACCACTGCCGCCATGAACAGCCATACCTGATGGTTTATTTATTACGATAAGGTATTTATCTTCAAATAAAATATCGTTTTCAAGGCGCGTTACTTTGTCTAATTTTGATGGAACAAATTCTTCACGCTCAGCAACCCTGATAGGTGCAATACGAAGTACATCTTCAAGCTGTAGTTTATATACAGGCTTAATACGCTTTTTATTAACGCGTACCTCACCTTTGCGCAAAAGTTTATAAATAGCGCTTTTAGGCACCCCTTTTAAATGGGTAATAAGAAAGTTATCAATACGCTGACCTAAATGGTCTTCGTTGATCGTGACATAAGTTACTTGTAAGTCGTTTTTTTCTGACATTGCCTAATCACTAATTTAAGTAAAATAATTTAGTTGCTAACACTGTAATAATAGTGGGATAATCAGCAGCGCAAATATTTAGTATTTGCAAATAACAACGGTGCTTTTTAACACATTAAAACATTCGTGATGCACATTCTGGGTAGCCGATCATACAGATCCGAGTTAAGTTTTCCAAAGCTTTTATGCCTCCTCAGTTAACACGTGCGATCAATTAACGGCAATGCGCGTAATATATTGCTGGTTAAGTTTGAACATGAAGCGATTTTTAACGTGCTAGAGAAAGCAATGAACAGATAATTTGTCTGATAGTGACGACGTAAAAAACGTCGTTCAGCACTAGCTCAATTATTGTAGTACCGTATAGCAGCTTATTTAGAACTAAAAAAATCTAATAAATAAGCGTTCATTAACATCGGCAGCGATTTTTGCTCTTAAAACGGATATTAGCGATACATCAGTATGTATTGCTCACCAACTTAATGAGCCCTACGCGCCTAATATGAATGATATTTAGTAAGATTAATATGACAGGCCAACTTCTGGGTAAAACTTGTAAACGTAGCTGAAAAGCCGACAGTTTTAGCACCATTAAGAATTTAATAGCGATAATAATTGCTATTGTTTGCCAGCATTTAAAATACTGCATACGAGAAACAGAGCCGTTCCGTTAAAGACCCAGTCGTGAGGCTGCACATTCTAAAAATAGGGACAACTGAACAGGCGAGAAAAACATCGTCATGTCAGCGACATAAATAAGTAGAGTAACAATATGAAACGTATGCTAATCAATGCAACGCAGCAAGAAGAAATGCGCGTAGCACTGGTTGATGGCCAGCGCCTTTATGATTTAGATATCGAAAGCCCAGGTCACGAACAGAAAAAAGCCAATATTTATAAAGGCAAAATCACTCGCATTGAACCATCTCTTGAAGCAGCATTTGTTGATTACGGTGCTGACCGTCATGGTTTCCTTCCTTTAAAAGAAATTGCCCGTACTTACTTCCCTGCAGGTTACACTTTTCATGGTCGCCCTAATATTCGCGACGTAATAAAAGAAGGTCAAGAAGTAATAGTACAAGTTGATAAAGAAGAGCGTGGCCAAAAAGGCGCAGCGTTAACTACTTTTATCAGTGTTGCTGGTAGCTACTTAGTGCTTATGCCTAACAACCCTCGTGCTGGCGGTATTTCTCGTCGCATTGAAGGTGATGAACGTACTGAACTTAAAGAAGCATTGG
Source organism: Pseudoalteromonas sp. NGC95 (assembly GCF_015864705.1). Lineage (NCBI taxonomy): Bacteria > Pseudomonadati > Pseudomonadota > Gammaproteobacteria > Alteromonadales > Pseudoalteromonadaceae > Pseudoalteromonas > Pseudoalteromonas sp. NGC95. Next base: position 12,466 of record NZ_JADYWR010000024.1, on the reverse strand, counting down.
GTCGTTTAGAACTTCCTAAAGGTATGGGCTTAATTGTTCGTACAGCGGGTGTTGGTAAATCGTTTGAAGAATTAAACTACGATTTAAAAGCATTATTAGTACATTGGGAAGCAATTAGACAAGCAGCCGATAGTGCTAAAGCGCCATTTTTAATACACCAAGAAAGCAATGTAATATTCCGTGCGATACGCGATTATTTACGTCGTGATATTGGCGAAATTTTAATTGATAAACCACGTGTTTTTGAAGAAGCTAAAGCGCACATTGAGCGTTTTCGTCCTGACTTTATGAGCCGTGTTAAGCTTTATCAAGGTGACACTCCTTTATTTACGCATTACCAAATTGAAAGCCAAATTGAGTCTGCGTTCCAGCGTGAAGTACGTTTGCCTTCTGGTGGTTCAATTGTAATTGACCCAACTGAAGCACTAACGTCTATCGATATCAACTCGTCTAAAGCAACTAAAGGCGGCGATATTGAAGAAACAGCACTTAATACTAACTTAGAAGCAGCCGATGAAATTGCACGTCAATTACGTCTTCGTGACTTAGGTGGTTTAATTGTTATCGACTTTATCGATATGACGCCTCCACGCCATCAGCGTGAAGTAGAGAATCGTTTAAAAGATGCTGCTCGCCCAGATCGTGCTCGTGTTCAAATTGGTAAAATCTCGCGCTTTGGTTTACTTGAAATGTCGCGTCAGCGTTTGCGTCCTTCATTAGGTGAAGCAAGCCAAGGCCCATGCCCACGTTGTAGTGGACAAGGTACTATTCGTTCAAACGAATCTATCGCACTTTCTATTCTTCGTTTAATTGAAGAAGAGGCAATTAAAGACAACACAGCACAAGTAAATGCACAAGTGCCTGTTGCCGTTGCTGCTTATTTATTAAATGAGCAACGTCGTAGTGTTCATCGCATTGAAAAACATCATAAATGTGACGTAGTGATTATTCCTAATCAACATATGGAAACACCACATTACGAAGTTATGCGTCTACGTAAAGACGAAACACTTGAAACGGTAAGTTACGGACAAGTTGTTGCGCCAGAACCTGAAGCATTTGAGATGTCAAAATCACCAAGTGCACCAGTACGTGAAGAGCCAATGCTAAAAGGTGTTGTAATGCCTTCTACACCGGCTCCACAAGCAGCGCCTACACCAGTAGCTCAGCCTGTAGTAACAGAGACTAAAACTGAAGGTGGCTTGTTTGAAGCAATCACTAAATGGTTTAAATCGTTATTTGCAAGCGAAACAGTAGAAGAGAAAAAAGAAGCTGTAGAAAAAGAGCAGCAAGAAGCGCGTAATAACGCTCGCCGTGGTAACGATAATCGTCGTCGTAATAACAACCAACGTCGTCGTAATAATAACCCGCGCACTAATAAACCACGCAATGAGCGCCCTGCAGCTGAAGAGGAAGTTAAAACAGACTCACCAGCAGCAACAAGTACCGAGACTCAAGAGAGAAACGAGAACCGCAATAAGCGTCGTCGTAACCCTAACTCTCGTAAGCGCCCAGAGCATAAAAGCGAAGAAAAAGATCAAGTTAAAACTGAAGCCCCTGTAAAAGTAGAAGTAGAAACTGATTCTAAGCCAGCTCAAGCTGTAGAGCCTAAAGAGCAAAAGCCTAAAGTTCGCCGTCAACGTCGTAACATACGTAAAAAAGTACGTCTGCAAGATGAAAACGCTGAGCAAGCTAACTCAACAGAGCAAACACCTGAACAAGCTGTAGTTACTGACACTCCACAAGTTCAAGAGCAAGCACCTGTTGTAGAAAAGCAAACACAAGCTCCGGCAGAAAAAACAGCTCACATTAAAGAAGAGAAAGTTGACGTTGTTGATTCTAACGATGAAGCAGCAACTACTGAAGACGATCAAGAGCAAACACGTACGCGTTCACGCCGTTCTCCTCGTCATCTTCGTGCATCAGGTCAACGTCGTCGACGTCCTGAAGGTGAAGCAGAAGTTAAATCTGACGAAGCCCCTGCATTTGTTCCAGTTGCTGATCAAGCTGCTGCAGAATATGAAGCAGAGCTTAAAGCTAAATCTGAAGAAACACCTGTGGATGCAGCGCAGCAAATTGAACAAGCCGTTGCAGTTGAAGACTTAGCAAAAGTTGAAGCTGTAGAAGAGCCAGCTAAAGTTGAAACTCCAGTAGTAACTGAAGAGCCAGCCAAAGTTGAAACTCCTGTAGTAACTGAAGAGGCAGCTAAAGTTGAAACTCCAGTAGCAACTGAAGAGCAAGCTAAAGTTGAAGCGCCAGTAGTAACTGAAGAGCCAGCTAAAGTTGAAACGCCAGTAGTGACTGAAGAGCCAGCTAAAGTTGAAGCGCCAGTAGTAACTGAAGAACCAGCTAAAGTTGAAACTCCAGTAGTAACTGAAGAGTCAGCTAAAGTTAAAGCAAAAGTGAAAACTGAAAAATCAGCACCGCATGTTAAAACAGCGGTTACTCAAGGGTCTGCAAGTGCGCCAATGGCACAGCCTACTCCTGTAGCTGATAGCGAAGTAAAACATATATCTGTAGCAATGGCTCACGATAAACGTGACCTAGTACCAGACAGTGGTTTACGTGCGGGTTCTATCAAACCTGCTGGTCGTGCAAGTTCTGCAATGACTAAAACATTGAGTGTTGATTAATAACTAACACTTATTAAAAAGCCCCGCTATTTAATAAATAGCGGGGCTTTTTTGTTTAATACCTACTTAAACTATTAATAGTTAGCTTTCATTCGCCAATTTGTACGCTTCATATTTATCACATTCAAGTTCTGCAATATTTTTATCATAAATAGATTCTGATCTATATGACTTTAAAGTTAGATCTGTGCAGCGTTGCTCTAACTCCTCAACTTTAGGCATGGTTGGATCAATACTATAGAGTAAAAAATGCTTTTCACTTTTCTTGCCAGCATCTAACATTTGCTGGTGGAACTCTTGATCTGCCGTTAAGCTCTTGAGCTTTGCGTCAATTTGAATTTGTTCGCTCATTTTGTAATAGTCACTCACTATTTTCTTCTCTGTTAATTTGCTGTAGCAAACAAATAGTAAAAAAGTAGCCAATAAACAATAAATAACTCCTCTCATATTGATAATTCCTCCTTGACATAGTAATGGGTTTTTAGCCTAATATAACACTATAATTAAATACATATTTGAGTCAATCCATAAGAAGGCAACATGCCCAATAACCAAATGAAACGGAAGTTATTTTTTGGTCTTATATTATTTTCAGCGACAGCCAGTTCACAACAAGTTTACAGTTGGGTCGATAAAAATGGTGTACGTCATTTCTCAGATGTTCCAACAGATCAAAGAGCAGAAGTAGTTGAAGGAATTGAATCTACACCTACTGTGCAAAAAGTTGTAGTTAAAACTAATAACCGTATTCATGGCTTTGAAGATGAGCCTGAAGAACATATTCCGGGCTCTGAAGTAATAATTAAAGGAACAGGAGCTAGGCTCAGGTGTAATAAGCTTATTGCATATAAAGGGAATATATTTCAAGGCATTACTCGTTCAAAATTCCATGATTCTGACACTCCAAAAAGAAAAGCCCTAGTAGGGTTAAGAATGCACGAAAATACTAAAGAAAAATTAAAAAAAGAAAACCAGAGGTTACAAACTCACCTTGAAAAACAACAAGAGTACTATAAAAAAAATGAATCAATTAAATATGCCATTGATAACTCGCTGGACCAGATAGCTGAAAATAAATGTGAGATCCAAGTCCATTTACGCTATATGGAACTCATTCAAAAAAAAATAAATTCACTATAATAACCAAGGATTGATATGATCAAAATTATGTTCACGATACTTTTATTTTCAAGTTTCGTTTTACAAGCAAAAGTATACAAGTGTGAAGACGAACTGGGCAAAGTATCGTTTACCGATATCCCTTGTGAGCAAGGTGATGAATCAGGCAATCCTCAACAGAACAACAGCACTTCGCAAAGTCCAATAATTAACAAGACTCCAAAAGAGGTTAATTCTATTAAAGAAGCCCTAAACTATGTGGGTTGGAACCAAATAGTGTTATTAAATTTAGACTTAATTGAACAGCAATATATAACTCCTAAAAAAAGCTTCAACTTTGAACATTCCTTTTTAGCACCTAGTCGTTATCAATACTCAACTGTTCCTATCCATAGTGTGACAGCAAGATTTATTAATGGTTTGGGTGAAATTATTTACCAAGGGAAAATATACACAAAAGATTTTTCTTCTAGAACTGATAGCAATGGCTTTTTCAATGCTACTTTTTCTGATATCAATAAACGAATGATGGAGATGGGATTAGAAGACCAGACTGAGAACACTCTTCGCTATGGAAGAGGTAATTGGAGATGGACTCATCGTAATTTCGCCTGTCATGCTCGATCTGACTTTAACCCGAAAAGTTCAATTATTGGTTTGAAAATCACTTGTAAGACGAACAAATAGTTATTATCGTTATCTAATTAATAAAGCCGCGTTATAACACGGCTTTTTCTTTTAATTTAGGTACTTAAACACTACTCTTTTTCATTTTCCATAAAACGTTGTAACTGATCTTTTAAGTTTGGCGGAATGCCTTTAATCACTAGTGTATCGGTTGCTTCGTTGTACGTTACGCGCTCGCCTAAGTGTTTACGTTCAAAACTTACACTTACACCACCACCAAGGCCTGAAAACTTAACCATACTGGTTACTGTTTTTTTATCAACGGGGAAAGTTTCTTCCAAGTCATAGCTTTGCTCTTTGCAAAAACTATCAAACGGACTGTCATCGCCTTTTGTAAGCGTTGCAGATAGATCGCTCACACTTGCATCTTCGCCTGTGGTTACGCAATCATTACAGTAATCAAATACTTGTTTACGTAAATCGTCTTTTTCTGATTTATCAAACTGTTGCTCTGATAAATAATCCTCTACTGCGCTAAGCATTACTTGGCTTTGCTGTTTTGAATCAATACCCTCTTCACAGCCTAAAAAGTCTAAGAAAAAGTCAGCAACTTTACGACCCGCACGACCTTTGATAAACGAAATATAACGATTATCTTCTGCTTGCGTATCCCATGCTGTTAAATCGATACGAGCAGCAAGTTGCATGCGAGATATATCTAAATGGCGAGAAGCCGCTAAATCAAGCTCAGAGGTCATAGAGTAATGCTCTTTAATGTTAATCATCGCAATTAACATGTAATCGGTAGCAACATACTGATAATGACAAAATACTAAATAGCCTGTTTCACTAAATGCATACTTATCAAGCTCTTCTTTTAAAACCGTTGAGGCTTGCTCGGTCATATGCCAAAAGCCTAGCTCATCGTTACGGTAGCTTTGCATTGCAGATGCTACAACGCTGTTTTTATCACCACTGAAAGCACAGTAACCTTTACCTGGCTTACCATTATATGCATGATGTAATTGTTCGATAAAAACGGCTACTTTATCGTTAATTACCATCTCATCATTTCGAAGGTGAATTTGCGTATCGTCGTCTTTTTTGTCTACATAATGAACGACTAATTTTTTAACGTCTGTTGTCATCTTTGTTTTTCACGCCTCTAGTGTTAAAATACGAGAATATAACTATTTTATTGAACCAACTGATGCCAATCTTATCAAAATACTCTAATGAAGAAGTAGAACAAATCGTCGATCAGCTTATTGATGTGCTAACTAAACACAATGCGCCGGTAGATTTAAGCCTTATGTGTTTAGGAAATTCTATCACGCATATCTTAAAAGAGCATGTACCAACAGGGAAAAGACAAGCCGTAACTGAGAACTTTGCAAAAGCTCTATCACAGTCGGTTAAATAAACTCTATGAATTTATCGCAGCACAATCAGTTTTCATCAAAAGCGAGTCAGCTATTAAGCTGGGGCCATTGGTTTACTTTTGCCAATATTGGTTTGGCGCTATTTATTAGCTTAAGCTACTTATTTGCCGACTCGCCACCAACAAGCTTTATGGGCATTACTTATATGCTAGTAACGTGGTTAAGCCACACTAGTTTTATCGCCTTTTTAGCGTTTGTGCTGACGGTATTTCCGCTTAGTTTAATATTCCCCTACCCACGACATATACGAGGCATGGCGGCTGTTATAGCCACACTAGGCGCTTCACTGCTTACCCTTGATGCTTATGTTTACGTTAATTTGGGTTATCATCTAAGTATATCTGCCTTACCTGAGATTATTTCTCTACTGTGGCATCGTTTAACCAGTTCACCTGCTTTAACAACCATTTTAGCCAGTGGGATTGTATTACTTATTTTAGGCTTTCAGCTACTTGTGAGTAATTACACATGGCAACACCTTGAGCGCTTAAAACAATATAAATTTGCACGTTACGCAATTTCATTTTTAATAGTGTGTTTTTCACTTAGTCACAGTATTCATATTTGGGCTGACGCAAATTTAAACTTTGACGTAACGAAGCAAGATAATGTACTACCACTGTCATACCCTACTACCGCTAAAAGTTTATTAGCTAAAAATGACCTGCTTGATATAGAAAGCTATAAGCAAGCACATAACGTAAAAATTAATAACCAAAACATTAGTTATCAAATGCCAAGCCCGCTTGATAAGTGTGAAGACTACACACAAGCCAATGTAGATATTTTTGTATTTGAAACCCAGCAACAACTCGCTAAATTTGTTGCCGATAATAAAAACTTACACAAAACAGAGCAGTTTTTACAGCCAACTAATCACGACGATATGCTATTTAGCTTAGTGTATGGTTTGCCAGCTTTTTATAAAGCAGCAATTTTAAGAGATCAAACTCTTCCCGCATGGCAAAGTCAGCGCCGCAGCATTGAAGTAACCGGCGTGGAAGAACTTAGTTTTATAAATGATCAAGCACATAGTTCTAGCGCAATTAGAGTTATTAAAAGTAGCGATAACGCCGTTGTACGAGATGATAAAACACAGGTTTTTGCTTTTAGTCTTGCCAATAACAAGCAAGAAGTAGTAACAACATCAACTTTATATAGCTCCGACAAACGTATTTCTAAAGTAGATGGACTTATTCAACCTAGCGATTTAATTGCAACAAGTGTTGGCCAATATTTAAATTGTAAAGCCATTGCTAAGCAAACAATGCTGGGCGTTAATTTATACAAGAAAAAAGATGATATGGGCGTGAACTACTCTCAGGGTGTCGTTATAGCCTATAAAAAAGATAGGATTACCTTAATAGATTCAGATGGTAACTTTAAAAACATTTCCGCTGCTGAAGGTTTTTCTATTGAACAAGGTTTAGATATACCATTTTTAGTACAGAGTATTAAAAAGCTCAAAACCTTTACCCAATAACAGTTATCCTAACCTAGCTTGATATACCACCAAGCTAGGTTATAGTTTTATATTGTTGTTAGATATAAAAACCAAGGATGACATGTATGTTTAAAACTTCTTGTTATATTCTCCATTCTAGCTTTTTACTTATCAGTTTTTTTAGCTTTAGCGATACCACTTACTACAAATGTGTAACAGAAAAAGGCACAATCTTTTCTCAACTGCCGTGTGACGACGAAGCAACGACTTATAAAGTTAACACGACGGGTAATCAGTATTCTGGTCCTAAGGTTGACTACACTAAACAACTAAACGAACTTGAGCGTGAAAGGCTTCTATCTGGCTTACAGGCAGAGCTTCGCAGTAATAACCATAAGCTAACAATACTTGATCGTAATAAGCAGCGTGCTGAATACAAACAACAAGAGCGGTTAAATCATATTCTAGCCATTGAAGATAAAAAGCGTATTACCAAAGATATTACTAAAAAATTAAAAATAATTAATAAAGAGTACAAAAAAGATGTATTGGTTATTACTAAACAAATTAAAATTCTCGAAAAAAAGATAGCTCAATACCAATAAATCACTCTTAATTAGCAAGTAATATTTATCTTGGTTTTAAACTTAAAATAACATACCCTTAACACAATAGAGTATAAGCTCTAGGGACTATTAAGGAGTGCAAATGCAGCCTCGCCATATTGCTGAATTAATTTTAACGGGTTTTAAAAGGCACTATCAGCTATTTCAAAAAACAACGGCCAAAGCCCCTCTCGCCTTTGCAAAAAAAGATTGGCAAGCAATTAATGATATCAGCCGTTTGCGTATCAGCTATTATGATGATCGTGTTAACGAAACCACACAAGCGCTAAAAAAAGAAACCCCAACAGAGCAATTAGATGAAAGCCTATGGCTCGAAGTTAAAAAGATATATCAGCACTTTTTATGTTTCCACCCTCAAGCAGAACTCGCCGAAACCTTTTATAATTCTGTATTTTGCCGGCTGTACCATAGGCGCTATTTTCATAATGACTTTATATTTGTAGAAGCAACTTTGAAAGATGCTCCTTCAGTACCTGTTGAGGCCGAATATAGGACATACTTTCCAGTAGTTGATGGCCTAAAGCCAACAATAAAACGCATTATTAATCATTTTGATTTTAAAGCCCCATTTGTAAATTTAGAGCGTGATATTCGCCTTCTTGTTAAAGCTTTTTATAAACAAGCACCCGATACACATCACCAACCTTGGCAAATGCGCTTTGATATTTTGCACACACCTTTTTATCGTAATAAAGCAGCTTATATTGTTGGTCGTGTTGTTTCAAAAAGTGGTGTTCAGCCTTTTATAATCGCCGTATTGCACGATGAAGATAACGGATTATATTTAGATGCACTTTTAACTAAATCATCTCAAATGCGTGTCATTTTTGGCTTTGCCCGCGCCTACTTTATGGTAGAGACTCATGCACCTTCAGCACTTGTCCGGTTTTTGAATCAGCTTATGCCAAACAAAACACTTGCTGAGCTCTATAACGCAGTGGGTTTTCATAAGCAGGGTAAAACTGAGTTTTATCGAGAGTTTTTAAATCACTTATCTCACTCAAGTGATGAGTTTACAATTGCACCGGGTACTCCCGGTATGGTGATGATGGTATTTACCCTTCCCTCATTTGGTTATGTTTTTAAAGTAATAAAAGACAAATTTGGTGAAAGTAAGCCCTTCGGCCGTGATACCGTATTAAAGCGTTATCAACTAGTAAAAAACCATGATCGCGTTGGCAGAATGGCCGATACCATAGAGTATTCTAACGTCGTATTTCCTTTGGCGCGTTTTGATAGTAATTTACTTGCGCAATTACATAAAACAATTGGCTCATCAATGGTAATTGAAGGCGAATGGTTGATCATCAAGCATTTATATATTGAACGGCGCATGACACCACTCAATTTATTTTTAGAAAATGCTGATGAAGAAAGTGCCGCAGACGCGATTGAAGAATACGGGCAAGCTCTAAAAGAAATGATTGCCGTTAATATATTTCCTGGCGATATGCTCTTAAAAAACTTTGGTGTAAGTAAGCACAAACGTATTATTTTTTACGATTACGATGAAGTTCAATACCTAACAGATATGAACTTTAGAGCATTACCGAAAGCAAAGAGCTACGACGATTATTTAATGGATGAACAAAGTTACTCTGTTGCACCACAAGATGTATTCCCAGAGCAGTTATGTACATTTGTAATGCCTAATCCTATGTATAAAAAGTTTTTCCTCAGCACTCATCCAGAGCTTATAGATGTTAGCTTTTGGAAGCAGGCGCAACAAAATATAAAAAATGGGCAGGTAAGTCATATTTACCCATACCCGACAGCACAGCGATTTATCCATCACTGGTCGACGCAAAGGACACACAATGAATATAAGTAAAATAGATTTAAATTTACTCGTTTATCTCGATACATTGCTTCGAGAATGCAACGTAACACGCGCTGCTAATCAATTGAGTATTACGCAGCCCGCAATGAGTAATGGCCTTAAACGTCTTCGTAACTTATTTAACGACCCTATTTTAGTTCGTACCAGCGATGGTATGGTCCCGACAGAGCGCGCTTTAGAGTTACAACCCGTTATTCGTGGCATATTAATGACGCTTGAAGAAACCCTAGCACCTAATAGAGAATTTGAGGCAAGCCAGAGTAAACGTGTATTTAGAATAATGGCCAGTGATTACGCTGCAAGTACGTTAGCGCCAAAGCTCTTAAGTAAACTACACGAAGAAGCCCCCGATACTACTTTAGATATACTCACACCAAGTGATGTAACCTTTCATGACGTAGAAAACGGTAAAGTAGATATGGCAATCAACCGTTTTGAAAACTTACCTCAGTCTTTTCATCATAAACGTATTTGGAAAGACAGTTTTTGCTGCTTAGTTAAGGCCGACAACCCTATTATTGAAAACTTTAGCCTCGACAGCTACTTAAAAGCGCGCCATATATGGGTGAGTAAAACAGGTTTTGGTGTAGGTGTGGGCATGGACCCTAAAGATGTGCAAAAACTTGGTTGGGTTGACGAAGCACTTGCCCACTTTGGTAAACATCGTAACATTGCCACTTTTACGCGTAACTACCATGTAGCGATTCATTTAGCTAAAGAGAAAAATTTGATTGCGACCCTTCCTTCAAAAGCTGCAAATATATACTTAGATGATCCGGGGCTTAAAATTTTAGAGCCACCGTTTCCAATTCCTCCTTTTGAGCTTGATATGATTTGGAGCCCACTGTTGCATCGCGATGCGAGCCATATCTGGTTACGCCAAAAAGTAGCCGAAGTAGCTGAAGAGCTAAAATAACTTTATTACACAATATAATGTAAAAATTGCTAGGTTAATACTTCCCTCATTAACTTAGCCCCTTTCTGCAATGAAATTAAATCAATAAAATCAAATAACTACATAAAAATAAAAACGTGGAACATACATTGCTTTTATTAAATTGAACTATACATTCATTTAATAAAAGAGGTCATTATGAACACCCATCAAGGATCAGAAGTAAATCATATTACTGACATCATTCAAGTTATGAACAGCGGCATCGACTTTTATCAAAAAGCACAGGAAAAAGTTGAAGACCCTGCTATTGGCGCACTTTTTCAGCGTATGATAGATGCCCGAAAAGTGAGTGTTGAGCGCTTGCAGCCATATGCAATTAATGAAAAAGGCGAACGCGAAGATGGTTCATCTTTCGCAGTTGAAGCACGACGTACATACACAGCCTTACTTACTACATTCACCTCACATAACGACAGCACGTATGTAAAAGAGCTTGAAGAAGTAGAAGATAAAACGCTTGTAGAAATTAAAGCCGCTATGGATAAACCACAACCGGCTGATTGCGAAGCTGCACTGGCTAAAACATTATTAACAATGCAAAGCTGCCATGCAGAAATGAGCCGTATGCAAAAGCAGTAAGCTTACATAACGCATAAATACAACCCAGCCTAGCGCTGGGTTTTTTATTGCCTCTAATACCAATCTGCATAAATCTTTAAGCAATTTAACGAATTAAATCACACTATAACGATGCCATATAGACCCCATATATAAGCAAATTGGTATAAACACCACCTTATTTCGCCACATTTTAAATACATAATGAATACAAATATTTAATGTTATTAGAATATTTATTTAACCACGCTTTATTTTTGCTGTGCTAATTTTGTTAGTAGGTACCTAAAACCTTGCTGTGGCGCCGCAGCATTTAATTAAAAATAAGGTCCAATATGAAAAGTAAACTAACTAAACTGCAAAATAATGCTGATGTAGATATGACCTCGATGTTAGACATAGTGTTCATATTACTAATTTTCTTTATTGTAACTACATCTTTTGTAAAACCTGTGGCTATTGAATTAAACCGACCACTCGACAGCCCTCAAATAGATAAGCCTGTTAAAAATGCTTTATTTAGAATTGATGAAAGTAACGCAGTATATTTTTCAGGGAGGTTAATTGATTTAGAGCAAGTTGCGACTAATTTAGCGATGTTCGCGGCTAAATATGAAATAAGTTCGGTACTTATAACCGCAGACGAAAACAGTACTCATAATACTTTAATGAGTGTAATGAATAATATTAAGCAATACGATGATTATTCAATAAGTTTGATTTCTAAATAAAACAGCCCAATATAAAACCAAAAAAAGGGCCTTACGGCCTAATGCCAGTCAGTTAAGCTGACTGGCATTTTTCTTTTTATGGGGATACTTAGATGGTTTTGGCTTAACCCATCGGGGATATCTTCTATCCTCTCGTCTAGCTGGAAGCTTAAATAAGACCAGTGTATTGAGTAAGTGCTGCCAGTGTATTGGAATGTTCCCTGGACTCATTATAGATACTGACGAGAAATACTGAATGACAGCCATCGAACTGCTAGAGAAACTAAGCTGGTTAGGCCATATCCCTGTAACTGTCGCCGCCATCGTCATTATTCTTCGTATTAAATTATAGGCGAGTAACACGCCCCATAGCTCCTGACGCACCATATCTGGACGCTTGCTTCTTAAATGGTATGCGCTATCAAGCATGGTTTGTTTGATTTCTCTAAACCCAAGCTCTATCTCCCAACGATGACAATATAATTCAACAATTTCATTACCTGGATAAC
>NZ_JADYWR010000023.1:0-60601 GCF_015864705.1 Pseudoalteromonas sp. NGC95 | reverse complement strand
GTTCGCGCTCTTCAGGAGCGTTGTCGATTGATGCGAAATCTTTAGCAACACCGCCGTATACTTTTGCAAGTACGTTAGTGATTGCTGCAGTTAGTGTAGTTTTACCGTGGTCAACGTGGCCGATTGTACCAACGTTTACGTGCGGTTTTACGCGTTCAAACTTTTCTTTTGCCATCTTAAAAAATTCCTAATAAAGAAATTAAAGCCTGACTCACTATTGAGCCAGACAAGCTAAAATTATATAACAGCGCGAGCTGAAATTATTGTATCTGCAACGTTTTTAGAGGCTTCAGCGTACTTCACAAACTCCATAGAGTATGAGGCACGGCCCTGTGTTGCAGATCGTAAAGCAGTTGCATAACCAAACATTTCAGAAAGAGGAACCTGCGCATTAATTTGCTTAAGTCCACCTAATGCATCTTCCATGCCTTCGATTATGCCGCGGCGACGGTTTAAGTCGCCAACTACATCACCCATATTTGAATCAGGAGTGAGTACTTCAACCTTCATTACTGGCTCTAGTAGTACAGGGTTAGCTTTAAGCGCCCCATCTCTCATTGCCAGTGAACCTGCTATTTTAAATGCCATTTCATTCGAATCTACATCATGGAATGAACCATCATATAAAGTCGCTTTAACGCCAAGTAATGGGTAGCCTGCCAGTACACCTTGAGACATTTGCTCTTGGATACCTTTGTCTACCGCAGGGATGAACTCTTTAGGAACAGAACCACCTACGGTTTCGTTAACGAACTCGTAAATTGGTGACTCATCATCCGTAATATCCATCGGTTCAAGTTTAATCCAAACGTGACCATATTGACCACGACCACCTGACTGACGTATAAACTTCCCTTCAACCTTAACAGTTGAACGAATAGCTTCTCGGTATGAGACCTGCGGCTTACCAACGTTACATTCAACACTGAATTCACGTTTCATACGGTCGACGATGATATCTAGGTGAAGTTCACCCATGCCAGAGATTATAACCTGGCCTGATTCTTCGTCAGTTTGTACTCGAAAAGAAGGGTCTTCAGCAGCTAGTTTACCCAGCGCGATACCCATCTTATCTTGGTCAGCTATAGTGCGAGGCTCAACCGCAATAGAGATTACTGGTTCAGGGAATTCCATACGCTCAAGCGTAATAATAGAATTCGGATCACACAGTGTTTCACCTGTTGTTACGTCTTTAAGACCAATAGCTGCCGCGATGTCGCCTGCGAAAACTTCTTTGATCTCTTCACGAGAGTTTGAATGCATCTGTACGATACGGCCAAGTCGCTCACGCTTACTTTTTACTGGATTATATACCGTGTCACCCTGTTTAACAGTACCAGAGTAAACACGGAAAAAGGTCAAGGTTCCAACAAACGGGTCTGTTGCAATCTTAAAAGCGAGTGCAGCAAACGGCGCCTTATCATTAGCTGGACGTTCTTCCTCAGTACCATTTTCTAAGATACCTTGGATTTGTTTCACTTGCTCTGGTGAGGGCATATATTCAACAACGCAATCAAGCACAGCTTGAACACCTTTGTTTTTAAATGCGCTACCACAAGTAACTGGAACAATCTCATTAGCTAATGTTCGTTGGCGTAAAGCATTTTTAATTTCTGCTTCACTTAACTCTTCACCTTCTAAGTATTTATCCATTAGTTCTTCTGTTGCTTCAGCAGCGCTTTCAACTAAGTGAGAGCGCCATTCTTCAGCTAATTCCAGAAGTTCTGCCGGTATTGCCTCATAAGAGAAAGTCATACCCTGGTCCGCTTCGTTCCAGTTAATCACTTTCATTTTTATAAGGTCAATAACACCTTTAAAGTCGTCCTCAGCGCCTACAGGCAACTGAATTGGAACAGGCGTTGCTCCAAGACGAGATTTCACCTGGCTAACCACAGCTAAGAAGTCAGCGCCCGTGCGATCCATTTTATTTACGAAGATCATTCTCGGAACTTCGTATTTGTTCGCTTGACGCCAAACTGTCTCAGTTTGCGGCTGTACACCAGATGAAGCACAAAGAACAACTACCGCACCATCTAATACGCGTAAAGAACGCTCTACTTCGATAGTGAAATCTACGTGTCCTGGAGTATCAATAATATTGATACGATGGGCGTCAAATTGAGCATCCATCCCTTTCCAAAAACACGTTGTTGCAGCAGAAGTGATTGTGATACCACGCTCTTGTTCCTGCTCCATCCAATCCATAGTTGCAGCGCCATCATGTACTTCACCGATCTTATGAGAAAGACCCGTGTAGAACAGAACACGTTCTGTTGTGGTGGTTTTGCCTGCATCTACGTGAGCGACAATACCTATATTACGATAGCGCTCAAGTGGAGTTGTACGTGCCATATGATCCTCTTAAAGGTTAAAGACAGATTACCAACGGTAATGAGCGAATGCTTTATTCGCTTCAGCCATACGGTGAACGTCTTCACGTTTCTTAACCGCAGTGCCTTTATTATCAGAAGCGTCAACGATTTCTTGAGCTAAACGTAAGCCCATAGATTTTTCGCCACGCTTACGTGCAGCGTCTACTAACCAACGCATACCTAATGCGTTACGACGAACTGGACGTACTTCAACTGGTACTTGATAAGTTGAACCACCAACACGGCGAGATTTAACTTCTACCTGTGGGCGGATGTTATCAAGTGCAGTTTCAAAGATTTCTAGGTGCGACTTGCCTGATTTCTCAGCAGCCACGTCTAGCGCACCATAAACAATTTTTTCAGCAGTAGATTTCTTGCCGTCTAACATCACGATGTTAACGAATTTAGCAAGAAGTTCCGATCCGAACTTAGGATCTGGAAGAATTTTACGTTGACCGATTACGCGTCTTCTAGGCATTTTGTATCTCCGGTTTATTCAGGTTTGCTCTTTCGAGTCAATCACCCAAAACAATAATTATAAATATTTAGTGCTTGGCCTTACTAACGGAAAACAATTAGCCTTTAGGGCGTTTTGCACCGTATTTAGAACGAGCTTGACGACGATCGCTAACGCCTGCACAGTCAAGTGCACCACGAACAGTGTGAAAACGCACACCTGGTAAATCTTTAACACGACCACCACGGATTAGGATTACACTATGCTCTTGAAGGTTATGACCTTCACCGCCAATGTATGAAGTTACTTCGAAACCGTTAGTTAAACGTACACGTGCTACTTTACGTAACGCCGAGTTTGGTTTCTTAGGTGTAGTTGTATATACGCGAGTACATACACCGCGCTTTTGCGGACACGCTTTTAGTGCAGCTGAGTTACTTTTCGTAACCTTGCTACGGCGTGGCTTACGCACTAGCTGGTTAATAGTTGCCATTTAAATAGCTCCTGAAATTAAAATTACTACTGAAAAAAATAAAAAATCCGCCCTTTATTTACGAGCCTGCATTAAGCACACAAGTAAATGGGTGGCGGAATTTTAATGAGCAAAGTTTAACCTGTCAACCTAAACTAACCGCAAGACAGCATATAACTGACTTGCGATCACTTAATCTATTGATTAAGAACAGTTTATTGATTTCCAGACAAATCAGCATTTAGAGCGTCTGTAAGTGCTTGAGTTGCCTCTTCTGCACTTACTGTTTGCTCTTCTACTACTACTTTGCTTTGTTTACGGCGAGCCATACGTTCTTGATGATACGCAAAACCGGTACCGGCTGGGATCAAACGACCCACAATTACGTTTTCTTTAAGACCGCGAAGCTCATCGCTCTTACCATTCACTGCCGCATCTGTAAGAACACGTGTTGTCTCTTGGAAAGACGCTGCAGAGATGAAAGATTCTGTTGCTAGTGATGCTTTTGTGATACCCATTAACTGGATTTCAAACTTAGCTGGTATCTTACCTTGTTTTTCAAGGTCACGGTTTGCGATATTAACGCGCGCCACTTCGATTTGTTCACCGGCTAAGAAGTCAGTATCACCGCCGTGCATAATGGTACATTTACGTAACATTTGACGGATAATTGTTTCAATGTGCTTGTCATTGATCTTAACGCCTTGCAAACGGTAAACCTCTTGCACTTCGTTAACGATATAGTTAGCAACATGAGTCACACCACGTAGGCGTAAGATGTCATGCGGTGATTCAGGACCATCGGCGATAACTTCACCTTTAGACACTTGCTCACCTTCAAACACGTTAAGTTGACGCCATTTAGGAATCATCTCTTCGTAATGATCACCTTCAGCTGGAGTAATAACTAAACGCTTCTTACCTTTAGTCTCTTTACCGAAGCTAATTGTACCAGTTACTTCAGCTAATATAGCTGGTTCTTTTGGCTTACGAGCTTCAAATAAGTCGGCTACGCGTGGTAGACCACCCGTGATATCACGAGTTTTCGAACCTTCTTGCGGAATACGTGCTAACACGTCACCTGGGTTTGCTGTAACGCCGTCAATAACTTCAATCGTCGTGAATGAAGGAAGACGTGTTTCTTGCAGACCGCGCTCTTCACTTTCGATGATAAGCTTTGGTTCTTTCGTATTTACTTTAGCAAGATCTTTTACAACTACACGGGTTAAACCAGTTAGCTCATCAGTCTGTGCTTCAGTATTTGAATCATCGATATCGCTGAACGATACTTTTGATTTATGCTCAAGAACGATTGGATGACTATGCGGGTCCCAAGTAGCAACGATATCGTTACCTAGAACTTCAGCATTGTCTTGCACTGTTAATACCGCACCGTAAGGTACTTTATAACGCTCTTTCTCACGACCATGACTATCAATGATAGTAATTTCCGTAGAACGAGAGGTAATAACAATCTTACCGTCTGTGTTTAATACGTACTTAGAGTTATGAAGTTTTAATGTACCGTTAGTTTTAACTTGTACATTATTTTCTGCAGATGCTCTAGATGCCGCACCACCGATATGGAAGGTACGCATTGTTAACTGTGTACCCGGCTCACCAATTGACTGTGCCGCGATAACACCCACTGATTCACCAGCGTTGATGATATGACCACGTGCTAGGTCACGACCATAACAGTTAGCACAAACACCAAAGTCATTATCACAAGTGATAACAGAACGTACACGAACTTCATCTACTGAATGCTCTTCTAAAAGATCACACAGTTTTTCGTCTAGCATGATATTACGTTCAACAAGCACTGTATTAGTACCTGGAATCACAATATCTTCAGCAACAACACGACCTAGAACACGTTCACGAAGTGCTTCTACAACATCACCACCTTCAATAAGCGGTTTCATTGTTAAGCCATCTTCTGTGCCACAGTCATCTTCATTGATTACCAAATCTTGTGCAACGTCTACTAGACGACGCGTTAGGTAACCCGAGTTTGCTGTTTTAAGTGCTGTATCGGCAAGACCTTTACGCGCACCATGCGTTGAGATGAAGTACTGAAGTACGTTTAGACCTTCACGGAAGTTAGCTGTGATTGGAGTCTCGATGATTGAACCATCTGGACGTGCCATTAGACCACGCATACCCGCCAACTGACGAATCTGTGCAGCACTACCACGAGCACCTGAGTCGGCCATCATAAACACTGAGTTAAATGACGGTTGCTCTACTTCTTCACCTTGTGCATTGATAACTGTGTCTTTCGACAAGTTAGACATCATCTCACGTGATAAGTTTTCGTTTACACGTGACCAGATATCGATAACTTTGTTGTACTTTTCACCAGCCGTTACAAGACCTGATTGGAATTGTTGGTTGATTTCAGTAACTTCAGCTTCAGCTGATTCAATTATCTGTGCTTTAACCGGTGGGATAACTAAGTCATCAATACCGATAGAAACACCTGACTTCATTGCATAATGGAAACCGGTGTACATAACTTGGTCAGCAAAGATAACTGTATCTTTAAGACCTAGACGACGGTAACACTCATTCAATAAGCCAGAAATCTGCTTTTTACCTAGCGGCTGGTTGATTGACGCAAACGGCATGCCTTTAGGTAAAATTAGAGACAGAATCGCACGACCAACAGTTGTATCGATAACAGTAATAGTATCTTCTACTACGCCGTCTTCGTTTTTAACTGATTGGCTAATACGTACTTTCACAATTGCGTGAAGGTCTGCATTGCCACTGCGGTATGCTTTTTCTGCTTCTTTTGGATCTTTAAATATCGCGCCTTCGCCTTTAGCGTTAATGCGGTCACGAGTCATGTAATAAAGACCCAATACAACATCCTGTGAAGGAACGATGATTGGCTCACCATTCGCAGGAGATAGAATGTTGTTTGTTGACATCATCAATGCACGAGCTTCAAGCTGCGCTTCGATTGTTAACGGTACGTGTACCGCCATTTGGTCACCATCGAAATCGGCGTTGTAAGCCGCACATACTAATGGATGCAAATGAATCGCTTTACCTTCGATAAGCACAGGTTCAAACGCTTGGATACCCAAACGGTGAAGTGTTGGTGCACGGTTAAGTAATACTGGATGTTCACGAATTACTTCGTCAAGTACATCCCATACTTCCGGAACTTCACGTTCAACCATCTTCTTAGCAGCTTTGATTGTCGTAGCCATGCCGCGACGTTCTAATTTGCCATAGATGAATGGTTTGAATAGCTCTAGTGCCATCTTCTTAGGAAGGCCACATTGGTGAAGCTTAAGTGTAGGACCAACTGTGATTACAGAACGGCCTGAATAATCTACACGCTTACCAAGTAAGTTCTGACGGAAACGACCTTGCTTACCCTTGATCATATCAGCAAGAGATTTAAGAGGACGTTTGTTAGAACCTGTAATTGCACGACCACGACGACCGTTATCAAGTAGCGCATCTACCGCTTCTTGTAACATACGTTTTTCGTTACGTACAATAATGTCTGGTGCTGCTAAATCTAGTAGACGCTTAAGACGGTTATTACGGTTAATAACACGACGGTAAAGGTCATTTAGATCAGATGTCGCAAAACGACCACCGTCTAATGGTACTAATGGGCGTAGATCAGGTGGCAATACTGGAAGTACTGTCATGATCATCCACTCAGGGTTATTACCTGATTGGTGGAACGATTCCATTAACTTAAGACGTTTAGTGATTTTTTTACGCTTAGTTTCAGAGTTAATTGTTGGTAACTCTTCACGCATCTCAGCAATTAATTGAGCAAGATCAAGTTCACGAAGCAAGTCTAAAACTGCTTCAGCACCCATCTTAGCTTCAAACTCATCACCGTGCTCTTCTAGTGAATCTAAGTATTCTTCTTCACCTAATAGCTGACCACGCTCAAGCGTTGTCATACCAGGTTCAGTTACTACGAATGATTCGAAGTAAAGAACACGTTCAATATCACGAAGCGTCATATCTAGCATTAAGCCAATACGTGACGGTAATGATTTTAAAAACCATATATGTGCAACTGGGCTCGCAAGGTCGATATGACCCATACGATCGCGTCGCACTTTAGTGAGTGTTACTTCAACGCCACACTTTTCACAGATCACACCACGGTGTTTAAGGCGTTTATATTTACCACATAAACACTCATAATCTTTCACTGGGCCGAAAATACGGGCACAGAATAAGCCATCGCGCTCAGGCTTGAAAGTACGGTAGTTAATAGTCTCAGGTTTCTTTACTTCACCGTATGACCATGAACGAACCATGTCTGGTGAAGCAAGACCAATGCGAATTGCATCGAATTCTTCGGTCTTATTTTGTTGCTTCAGAAACTTAAGTAAGTCTTTCACCTTAGCTCTCCTGTCGGAGTTAATCTTGAGGACGGATAATCTCGTCCCTACATTCTATTCAGCCGTAACAGATGCTGCAGCGTTAACTGCAGCATCTAATTGGCTTAATTTTCTTCCAACTCGATGTTTATACCCAGTGAGCGGATTTCTTTCAACAATACGTTGAACGATTCTGGCATACCTGGTTCCATTTTATGGTTACCATCAACGATGTTTTTATACATCTTAGTACGACCGTTCACGTCATCCGATTTCACTGTTAGCATTTCTTGTAGAGTGTAAGCAGCACCATAAGCTTCAAGTGCCCATACTTCCATCTCACCAAAACGCTGGCCACCGAACTGTGCTTTACCACCCAGCGGCTGCTGAGTAACAAGGCTGTAAGAACCAGTAGAACGTGCGTGCATCTTATCGTCAACCAAGTGGTTAAGTTTAAGCATGTACATGTAACCAACAGTTACTTGACGTTCAAACTGATCGCCAGTACGGCCATCATAAAGTGTAACCTGACCACTACGAGGATAGCCCGCAAGCTCAAGCATGTCTTTGATTTCGCTTTCTTTCGCGCCATCAAATGCAGGAGTAGCTATTGGTAAACCACCTTTTAAGTTTTCAGCTAGACGACGAATTTCGTCATCAGTGAAGCTAGCAATATCTACAACTTGGCGAGATTCGCCAATTTCGTATGCTTGCTTGATGAAGTCACGTAGCTCATGAAGCTCACGTTGCTCTTTCATCATCTCTTCAATACGTTCACCGATACCACGTGCAGCAAGACCCATATGTGTTTCAAGGATCTGACCGATGTTCATACGTGATGGTACACCTAGTGGATTCAATACGATATCTACCGTACGACCTTTGTCATCGTAAGGCATATCTTCTACTGGTACGATAGTCGAGATAACACCTTTGTTACCATGACGACCCGCCATTTTATCACCCGGTTGGATACGACGTTTAACAGCTAGGTATACTTTAACAATCTTAAGTACGCCTGGTGCTAAGTCATCACCTTGGGTAATTTTACGACGTTTGTTTTCAAACTTCTTATCGTATTCAGCTTTAAGTTCATCGTACTGTGCAGCTAGTTGCTCAAGCTCAGCTTGCTTGTCTTCTTCAGCAAGGCTTTGCGTAAGTACTTTTTCAGCATTTAGAGATGCAAGTTTATCTTCATCAAAACCAGCAGCTATAAGTAGCTTACGTGCACGGTCTAAAACGCCTGCTTCTAAAATACGGAACTCTTCGTTGAAGTCTTTCTTCGCTTCGCGAAGCTGCATGTCTTCAACTTCTAACGCGCGTTTATCTTTTTCAACACCATCACGGGTGAAAACTTGCACGTCAATTACAGTACCAGTTACAGAATTTGGTACACGTAAAGAGCTGTCTTTAACGTCAGACGCTTTTTCGCCGAAGATAGCACGCAGTAGCTTCTCTTCAGGTGTAAGCTGTGTCTCGCCTTTAGGAGTCACTTTACCTACTAGGATATCGCCGCCTTTAACTTCAGCACCAATATATACAACGCCTGATTCATCAAGCTTGCCTAGCGCAGACTCACCCACATTCGGGATATCTGCAGTGATCTCTTCTGGACCTAATTTAGTATCACGGGCAACACACTGTAGTTCTTGAATATGGATAGTCGTTAGACGATCTTCTTCAACTACGCGCTCTGATAACAAGATTGAATCTTCGAAGTTATAACCGTTCCATGGCATGAATGCCACGCGAAGGTTTTGACCAAGGGCTAAGTCACCTAAGTCAGTCGAAGGACCATCTGCTAACACGTCACCACGAGTAACCGGTTCGCCAACCATACAAGTTGGTTTTTGGTTAATACATGTATTTTGGTTTGAACGTGTGTATTTGGTTAAGTTGTAGATGTCGATGCCCGCTTCACCAGGAATGCGTTCTTCTTCATGTACATTTACAACGATGCGACTTGCGTCAGCATACATTACTTCACCACCACGTTTAGCAACGATAGTTACACCAGAATCTTTCGCTAGTGTTAACTCAATACCAGTACCTACTAACGGCTTATCCGCTTTCAATGTTGGTACTGCTTGACGTTGCATGTTTGAACCCATCAATGCACGGTTAGCATCATCGTGTTCTAGGAACGGGATAAGTGCTGCCGCTACAGAGATCACCTGTTGTGGTGATACATCCATATACTGCTGGTCCATGCGACCCATAAAGGTAGATTCACCTTTGTGACGACATGGGATAAGTTCATCAACAAACTCATTGGTTTCAGTTAAGTTTGAGTTCGCCTGTGCGATAACAAACTGACCTTCTTCAATGGCTGATAAATAATCAACTTCATCAGTTACAACACCGTCTACCACTTTGCGGTAAGGTGTTTCTAAGAAACCGTAGTCATTTGTACGTGCGTACGTAGACAACGAGTTAATTAGACCGATATTTGGACCCTCTGGAGTCTCGATTGGACATACGCGACCATAGTGAGTTACGTGAACGTCACGTACTTCAAAGCCTGCGCGTTCACGAGTTAGACCGCCCGGACCTAATGCAGAGATACGACGTTTATGCGTAACTTCTGATAGTGGGTTATTTTGGTCCATAAACTGTGATAACTGAGACGAGCCGAAGAACTCTTTAACAGCTGCCGAAATAGGCTTAGCGTTAATAAGATCTTGTGGCATTATCGCGTCAAGGTCACCTAAGCTTAAACGCTCACGTACAGCACGTTCAACACGTACTAGACCAACACGGAATTGGTTCTCAGCCATTTCGCCAACACTACGTATACGACGGTTGCCTAAGTGATCGATATCATCAACATCGCCTTGACCGTTACGAATAGCAATTAATACTTTCATAACAGACACGATGTCTTCTTTGCTTAATGTACCAGGGCCTGTGTCTGTATCGTAACCAACACGGCTATTGAACTTCATACGACCTACAGTAGATAAGTCATAACGTTCTTCAGAGAAGAACAAGTTCTGGAATAAGGCTTCAGCCGCGTCTTTCGTCGGTGGCTCGCCTGGGCGCATCATGCGGTAAATTTCTACTAGTGCTTCTAAACGGCTGCTTGCAGAGTCAATGTTTAATGTATTTGACATGTAAGCACCGCTGTCCACTTCATTGATATATAACGTATCAATTTTAGTGTAACCGGCTTTAACCAATTCAGCCATTAGCTCTAGAGTTAGCTCGTCATTTGCATTTGCAATAACTTCACCAGTTGACTCATCAACATAGTTTTTAGCTACAATACGGCCAATGATGTACTCATGTGGTACTTCTAATTGCTTAATGCCTTTCTTTTCGATGCTCTTGATGTGGCGAGCCGTAACACGACGACCGCTTTCAACAAATACTTCACCGTCTTCGCTCTTGATATCAAAAGCGGCAGTTTCACCACGTAAACGCGAAGGTACAAGTTCCATAAGAACTTTACCATTCGTTACTTCAAACGTAGTGTTATCGAAGAACATATCTAGGATTTGTTCGCTAGAATACTCTAGTGCACGTAGGATGATAGACGCCGGTAATTTACGACGACGGTCAATACGTACATATAAGTTATCTTTTGCATCAAATTCGAAGTCTAACCATGAACCACGGTAAGGTATAACGCGTGCGTTATATAATACTTTACCCGATGAATGGGTTTTACCGCGGTCGTTATCAAAGAATACACCAGGGCTACGGTGTAGCTGAGAAACGATAACACGCTCTGTACCATTGATTACAAAAGTACCGGTATCTGTCATGAGCGGAATTTCGCCCATGTAAACTTCTTGCTCTTTAATGTCTTTAACTGTGCCTGGTGCTTCTTTGTCCATAACAACAAGACGCAGTTTCACGCGAAGTGGAGCAGAATAAGTCACACCGCGAATTTGACATTCTTTTACATCGAAAACTGGCTCACCAATACGGTAACTTACGTATTGAAGCTCAGAATTTCCCGAGTAGCTTTTAATAGGGAACACAGAACGGAAGGCAGCTTCCAAACCATGATCGCCATCAGCGTCCGGCACTAAGAATTTTTTAAACGATTCTAACTGTGTAGACAGTAAAAAAGGTATATCCAAAACTTGTGGACGTTTACCAAAATCCTTACGGATACGTTTCTTTTCAGAATAAGAGTAAGCCATGGGGTTCCTCAGCTTGCTGATCTTTGACCCGACCTGTTCTTGTAAGAACAGACTTAACTGGCAGCTATGCCAAGATTTTACAACATTTAACTGTTGTTCTAATTAGATCCCACTTTAACACTAGCAAACTATAAAGCGTTGAAAGTAAAGAAAAAATCAGATTTTATTTGAACTAAAAGAGTGCATCACTCTATAGCGCAAAAAGGCCGGTGATTAAATAATCACCAGCCCTTGCCTGATTTCTCAGGCAGCGAACTTAGCAAAAGCTAAATTACTTAACCTCAACTTCAGCACCAGCTTCAGTAAGATCTTTTGCAAGTGCTTCAGCTTCTTCTTTAGATACACCTTCTTTAACAGGTGTAGGAGCAGCTTCAACAAGAGCTTTCGCTTCTTTAAGGCCAAGGCCAGTTGCGCTACGAACAGCTTTGATTGCAGAAACCTTGTTAGCGCCAGCGCCAGTAAGGATTACGTCAAATTCTGTTTTCTCTTCAGCAGCTTCAGCAGCTGGACCAGCTACCATTGCAGCTGCAGCAGTTACGCCGAATTTTTCTTCCATTGCTTCGATAAGAGCAACAACGTCCATTACTGACATTTCAGCAATTGCGTCAAGGATTTGGTCTTTAGATACAGACATTACAAATTTCCTAATAATTAACGGACATTACGTCCAAATAAATTTTACACCGAAAGTGAGATTAAACAGCTTAAAATTAAGCAGCTTGCTCTTCTTTCTGTACACGTACTGCTTCAATTGTTTTACACAATTTGCCAGCAGACGCTTCTTTCATAGCACTCATTAAGCGTGCAACAGCTTCGTCGTATGTAGGTAATGTAGCAAGCATTGCTGCATCAACAACATTTCCTTCAAAAGCGGCCGTTTTAAGCTCGAATTTCTCATTCTTTTTCGCGAAATCTGAAAAGATACGCGCAGCAGCACCTGGGTGCTCTGATGAGAAAGCGATTAAGCTTGGACCAACAAATGAATCAGAAAGACACTCAAAATCTGTTCCTTCAAGAGCACGTTTTGCTAAAGTGTTACGGACAACTTTCATCCAAACACCATTTGCACGAGCTTCTTTACGAAGGGCAGTGATTGCGCCAACTGTTACACCACGAGAATCTGCAACAACTGCAGATAGAGCACCATTGGCTGCTTCGTTGACTTCAGCAACTATTGCTTTTTTGCCTTGAAGATTTAAAGCCATGGGTGTTACTCCTGGTTTAATGGGGATACCGATTATCGGATTCCCCTGTTCTACTCTTCCCTACCAAACAAGGTAGAGATGCTTTTTACGGCGAGAGCCAGAAGGATTAGGAAAAATCTATCTGGGGTCTACACCGTCTACGTAGGTGAATATTAAGGCCGAAGCCACCTACGGTCTTGGACGGAAGCCCAATTTATCGTTAACCCCGAAAGCTTAACGAAATTATGGACTTCAACCCGAATTCTTTACTTTGCCAATTAATAAATTAATCAACAAAATGGCGCGAAATTATAGTACAAATTTCACGCCATGTAAACACTGATTAAGCTACAGTTGTGCTTAAAGTGTTTTGGTCAACAGAAACGCCTGCGCCCATTGTTGTAGAGATAGTTACTTTCTTCAAGTAAACACCTTTAGCTTGAGAAGGTTTAGCCTTCTTAAGCGCAACAATTAGAGACTCAAGGTTTTGTTGTAATTGCTCTGCAGTGAAATCAACCTTACCAATAGTAGTATGGATGATGCCATTTTTATCATTACGGTAACGTACTTGACCTGCTTTAGCATTTTTAACTGCTTCTGCAACGTTAGGCGTTACAGTACCAGTTTTAGGGTTTGGCATTAGACCACGTGGGCCTAAGATTTGACCTAGTTGACCAACAACACGCATAGCGTCTGGTGATGCAACAACAACGTCAAAGTTCATCTCGCCTTTTTTAACTAGTTCAGCAAGATCTTCCATGCCTACTAATTCAGCACCGGCTTCTTTTGCAGCTTCTGCATTAGCGCCTTGTGTGAATACAGCAACACGAACGTCACGACCAGTACCGTTAGGTAGTACAGTAGCACCACGAACGTTTTGATCAGATTTACGAGCATCGATACCAAGGTTAACGGCAACGTCAACACTTTCTACGAATTTAGCTGTCGCTAACTCTTTTAAAAGAGCAACTGCTTCATTGATTTCGTAATCTTTTGTTACTTCCACTTTTTCGCGGATAGTACGCATACGTTTAGTTAATTTAGCCATTTCTTAGTCCTCTACGTTCAAGCCCATCGCACGCGCAGAACCTGCGATAGTGCGAACCGCTGCGTCCATATCGGCAGCTGTAAGGTCAGTTCGTTTTGTCTCAACAATTTCTTCAAGTTGAGCACGAGTTACTGTGCCTACTTTATCAGTGTTAGGACGGCCTGAGCCTGACTTGATACCAGCAGCTTTCTTAAGTAAGTAAGCAGCAGGTGGCGTTTTCATGTCGAACGTAAATGAACGGTCACCGTAAACAGAGATCACTACAGGAACTGGAGCGCCTTTTTCGATAGACTCTGTACGTGCGTTAAACGCTTTACAGAATTCCATGATGTTTACACCGTGTTGACCTAGTGCAGGACCTACTGGAGGACTAGGATTAGCCATACCAGCGGCAACTTGTAGCTTGATTAGAGCTTCAACTTTTTTAGCCATTATAAATACCTCATTTGGTGGGTCTCAGCCTTGTGCGCGCGAGGACGCGTACTCTAACGGCTTCCCAGTTTAAAAATTGGTTTCGTACTTTTTGCACAGTAAAAATAAATTTTACCTTAATACAAAAAGGCCGCTGATTATAAGTTAATCAGCGGCCTTTTTCAAGCTTCATGCCAAAATTTAAATAAAAATTAGCGAAGCTTTTTTAATCAATTACTTATCTTGCTCAACTTGACCGAATTCAAGCTCAACTGGCGTAGAACGACCAAAAATAAGTACAGATACTTTTACGCGGCTCTTTTCGTAGTCAACTTCTTCAACTACACCACTGAAATCTGCAAATGGTCCGTCTGTAACGCGAACAACTTCACCTGGTTCAAATAATGTAGCAGGTTTAGGTGCTTCAGCATTTTCTTGAAGGCGATTAAGAATGCGTTCTGCTTCTTTAGGAGTTATTGGAGCAGGACGATCAGACGTTCCACCAATAAAGCCCATTACACGTTCAGTGCTGTTCACTAGGTGCCAGCTTGCGTCATTCATATCCATTTGTACTAATACATAACCTGGAAAGAATTTACGCTCAGATTTACGCTTTTGGCCAGCGCGCATCTCAACAACTTCTTCTGTTGGTACTAGTATCTCACCAAAGCTCGATTCAAGACCTTCGATTTTAATGTGTTCAGTTAACGTTTGAGCTACACGCTTTTCGTAACCAGAAAAGGCTTGTACTACATACCAACGTAACTTAATTTCTTTGTTCTCGTTCTCATCCGACATGGGATCAGATCTCCAATCCAGTTAAAAAGCCTACAGCGCGGAATAAAATGCCATCTAATCCCCAAAGGATAAGTGCCATAATCACTGTTGCAACCATTACAATTAATGTCGTGTGGGTAGTTTCTTGGCGCGTTGGCCAAATAACTTTGCGTACTTCAATTCGAGCTTCTTTAGCGAAAGCAAGAAAGTTACGTCCCTTAAATGTTTGCGAGGCAATTGCTAATCCGGCCGCTATTGCAACAACAACGCCGATAGCACGTAGTAGTACAGATTGATCTGCATACATGTGATTACCAACAACTGCGCCTGCAAGTAGCGCGATTGCTACTAACCACTTTACTGACTCCATCGCACTTGATGGTGTTTCTACATTCGTGCTCATAATATTATTACCTTAACTACAGACACAACAACCCTACACTACGGCAGGGTTAATCCATTAAAATCTAAACTTAAAAACAGACTTAATTTAAACCGGTTTTTAATCTCAGACTACTCAAATAACAAGTAAGACTGGCAGGGGCGGAGAGATTCGAACTCCCAACCATCGGTTTTGGAGACCGCTGTTCTACCAATTGGAACTACGCCCCTGCAAAGTGGATGCCTATTATACTTACGCAGTTCATTAACACAAGCCTAAAAGATACCCACATTGGAAAATCTAATTAATTAATTACATTATTGTTTAAACTGCTAATAATTTAATCGGTTATATAAATGTGCAATCCTAAAATATTGGTTATTTTTCTAAGGTTTTATAAACATCATTCAGTAAGCTTGAAGCACCAAATCTAAATGTATTTGCTTGCAAATAATCATCACCCATTATTGCGCGTGCTAGCGCTAAATAATCACTGGCATCGGCAACAGTTTTAACACCGCCGGCAGCTTTAAAGCCCACACGTTTATCCGAATTTTTAATGGCTGTTAGCATAATTTTTGTTGATTCAAGGGTTGCATTAATGGCCACTTTACCCGTACTGGTTTTTACAAAATCGGCACCACCTTCAATTGCCAATTGAGTAGCCTGCGTTATTAGCGCTTCGGTTTTTAGCTCACCGCTTTCTATTATTACTTTTAGTTGGGCGCGCGACCCACATGCTTTTTTACTTTCGCTTATATAGCTAAGTACTGTTTGAACATCGCCCGCTATGAGTTTTTTGTAAGGAATAACCAAATCAATTTCGTCAGCGCCGCGCTCTATTGCAATAAGTGTTTCGTTAATTACATCACTCAGTGGCGCATCACCCGTTGGAAAGTTAGTGACCGTTGCTACTTTTACGTGGCTTAGTTCTCGTGCCGCTAATGCGATTTTAGCATCATCAACAAAGTCGCTATAAACACATACAGCGGCAGGCGTGCCCAGCGTCGGGTTTATACTATCAACAAGCGCTTGAATGCTTTTGTTGGTATCGCTGGTGTTTAAGCTTGTTAAATCCATCAGTGCGACTGCTAATGCGGCATCTTTTTGGTGTTGTGTCATTAGAGCTCCGTTGCTTATGTAATACCAATTTTATTAAAAACATAATCATCTTAGCGTATTAAATAACTCACTAACTACGTTAAAAATTATTTATATAGAACAACTATGTATCATAATTTTAGCCTTGTTATTGAGCTATTTTCTCGTCGCTATAATAGATCACTAATTTAATGCAATTGGTATAAGTACAAAATAGAATATGCTTCCATATTAACAAATTAAACCAAACTCGCTATAGCTCATAACCAAACACTATAAGCTGTTTATTTTACTTGTAACTCGGCGCAATCCCTTGTTAACTAACTCTTAGGCCTAAAAAGCCCACCTATTATAACTTTTGGTTATATCAACTTGGTTTTAATTATTTTTTACTTATTGATAGCCGCTATATTCTCCTTATCAGAATAAAGCGTTTTCTTATATTTGAATTTGTTTAGGGGTCTTATTAACGTGCAGTATTTACCTATCTTTACCAAACTCGACAACAAACCAGTATTGGTTGTTGGCGGTGGAGAGGTCGCATTACGCAAATGTCGCGCGTTTTTAAAAGCGAGAGCGAGCGTTACTTTAGTAGCGCCTTGGTTTTGCGACGAACTAAAAGAGCATGCACATAATAATGAAGTAACGCTTATTGATGCTTATTTTGATGAGTCGCATCTCGATGGAAAAATGCTTGTTATTGCAGCAACCGACCGCGATGAAGTAAACAACAACGTATTTGAACTTGCCAATGCCCGCAATGTATTTGTAAACGTGGTTGATGACCAACCTAAATGTACGTTTATATTCCCATCCATTGTTGACCGCGACCCAATTACGATTGCTATATCAAGTGCAGGCACAGCGCCCGTACTTGCGCGTCGCTTACGCGAAAAGCTCGAAACCCTTATTCCGCATCATATTGGCCCACTTGCAACACTTGTCGGTGGCTTTAGAGACAAAGTAAAAAAACGCTTTAAACATTTTTCAGACCGCCGCCAATTTTGGGAAGGCGTATTCGACTCATCTGTCGTGAGTAAAGTGCAAACCGGTGATACTCAAGCCGCACAGCAACAATTAGAGCAAATGCTAGATGCTAAAGCAGAACCTGAAGGCGAAGTATATATAGTAGGTGCAGGCCCTGGCGATCCAGAGCTTTTAACACTTAAAGCACTGCAACTTATGCAACAAGCCGATGTGGTTGTATACGACTTTTTAGTGTCTGACGAAATTATGGAATTAGTGCGTCGTGATGCTGACCTTATTTGTGTAGGCAAACGTTTAGGCGATCATAGTGTTGTTCAAGACGACACCAACCAAATGCTGGTCGACCTTGCTAAACAAGGCAAAAAAGTGTGCCGCATTAAAGGTGGCGACCCGTTTATTTATGGTCGTGGTGGCGAAGAAGTACAAGTACTGGCTGCTAACAACGTAAATTATCAAATTGTACCAGGTATTACAGCCGCTGCAGGTTGTAGTGCTTATGCGGGTATTCCGCTAACGCATCGTGACCATGCACAAGCCATTCAATTTGTAACTGGCCACTGTAAAAAAGACGGTCAAGAACTTGATTGGCAATCACTGGCAAAAGCAAATCAAACGCTTGCTATTTACATGGGCGTAATTAAATCGCCGCACATACAAAGCGAGCTTTTAAAACATGGCCGTAAAGCCGACACACCTGTTGCCATTATCGAAAACGGTACACGCAAAAATCAGCGTGTAGTAACAGGCCAATTAGGCGAACTTGCCGACTTAATCCAGCGCAACAGCATTATATCGCCTGCGTTACTCATTATTGGTGAAGTAGCCGCCCTGCACTCGCAACTAGCGTGGTTTGGGAAAAACGAACAAACAAGCAGCTTTGCACAGCCGCTAACAGATGTATCAAATACATAACCGAATTTTAAATTTGTAACTTTTAATCATTTTAGTAGGACGACTAACAATGGCTTTAACTCACCTTCAGCAACTTGAAGCTGAAAGTATCAAAATCATGCGCGAAGTCGCCGCTGAGTTTGAGAACCCAGTAATGCTTTACTCTATTGGTAAAGATTCGTCGGTACTTTTGCACTTAGCGCGTAAAGCATTTTACCCTGCAAAAATTCCGTTTCCGTTATTGCACGTAGACACCAATTGGAAGTTTCGTGAAATGATTGAGTTTCGCGACCGTATAGCTAAAGAATACGGTTTTGACCTACTGGTACACAAAAATCCAGAAGGCATTGAAATGGGTGTAGGCCCGTTTACGCATGGCTCGGGTAAACATACCGACATAATGAAAACCCAAGGCTTAAAGCAGGCACTTAACAAATATGGTTTTGATGCTGCATTTGGTGGCGCACGCCGCGACGAAGAAAAGTCACGCGCAAAAGAACGTGTTTACTCGTTCCGCGACAAACACCACCGTTGGGACCCTAAAAACCAACGTCCTGAGCTTTGGAACACTTATAACAGCCAAGTTAATCCAGGCGAAAGCATTCGTGTTTTCCCGTTATCTAACTGGACTGAGCTTGATATTTGGCAATACATTTACCAAGAAAACATCGACATGGTGCCGCTTTACCTAGCAAAAGAGCGCCCTGTTGTTGATCGCGATGGCACCCTAATTATGGTTGACGATGAGCGTATGCCACTTAACGAGGGTGAAGTACCGCAAATGAAATCTGTACGTTTTCGTACATTAGGCTGCTACCCACTTACCGGTGCAGTTGAATCAACAGCCAGTACTTTAACCGAAATCATCGAAGAAATGCTGCTATCTACGTCATCTGAACGTGAAGGTCGTGTTATTGACCATGATTCAGCCGGCTCAATGGAGAAGAAAAAACGTGAGGGGTATTTTTAATGTCTAGCCAAAATAACGATACATTTAACGAAGTAAAAGAAATAGGCATAGACGCCTACCTAGCACGCCAACAAGACAAAAGCTTATTACGCATGCTTACGTGTGGCAGCGTAGATGACGGTAAATCAACATTGATTGGTCGCCTACTGCACGACAGCCACCAAATTTATGAAGATCAGCTAGCAGCCCTTCATAAAGATAACGAAAAAGTAGGTAACGCAGGTGAAGATCTTGACCTTGCATTATTAGTTGATGGCCTACAAGCTGAGCGTGAGCAAGGCATTACCATTGACGTAGCGTACCGTTACTTTTCAACGGCTAAGCGTAAATTTATTATTGCCGACACGCCTGGGCACGAGCAATACACCCGCAACATGGTAACGGGTGCATCAACAAGCGATGTCGCCATTATTTTGGTTGATGCGCGTTACGGCGTACAAGTACAAACTAAGCGCCATAGCTTTATTTGTGACTCGCTGGGCATTAAACAGTTTGTTGTTGCCGTTAATAAAATGGATATCGTTGATTTTGACGAAACCGTGTATGAAAAAATTAAGGCCGATTACCTTAAATTTGCTGAGCAACTTAACGTATCAAACATTAAGTTTGTGCCTATGTCGGCGCTTAAAGGCGACAACGTAGTAACACGCTCTGCACATACACCGTATTACACCGACAAGCCGCTACTAGAATTACTAGAAGATTCGCCAGCAGCCGAAACAGATACAGGCTTTGAAGCGCGCCTACCAGTGCAATATGTAGTGCGTCCTAATTTAAACTTCCGTGGTTTTCAGGGCACACTTACGTCGGGCAAGATACACGTAGGCGATGCAATAAAAGTATTACCGTCGGGTAAAACATCAAGCATTAAAGAAATTGTTACCTTTGATGGCAATTTAGATAGTGCTGAAGCAGGCCAAGCAATTACCGTTACCCTAAATAACGAAATTGATATTAGCCGAGGCGACGTAATAGTACCTGCAAATTCAACGGCCGTTGTTACTAACCAGCTGCAAGCTAAAATTGTGTGGATGCATGAGTCGCCATTAGTATTAGGTAAAAGCTATAACCTAAAGCTAGGCAGCAAAAACACTTCAGCTATTGTTACAAAAATTGATTACACAATTGATGTGAACACGCTTGAACATGGCACTAGCGACTCACTGCAGTTAAACGAAATTGCGATTGTAACACTTGAACTAACCGAAACTATTTTGGCAGACGAGTACCACAGCAATCACGAAACAGGCTCGTTTATCCTAATCGATCGCTTATCAAACCTAACGGTTGCTGCGGGCATGATTGAACAAGTACTGCAAAGCCAAGCACAGCAAAGTAACTTTAGCGAATTTGAAGTTGAATTTAACAGCTTAGTACGCAAGCACTTTCCGCATTGGCAAGCGCTTGATATTTCTAAGTTATAAGTTAACTTTAGCCTGTTAGGAATTTAAAAGCATGGTAGAACAGCTCGTTTTAACAGGCATTATGCTTACCTTAGTCGGGTGCCTTTTTGGCACCCGTATTAATCCAGCATGGTTATTTGTAAGCGCCATTGGCACCAGCTACTTAGCAGGGCTAATCGATCTTGAAAGCATGTTGATTAATTATGCTAACCCGTCGCTTATCACCTTAGTACTATTGGTGTTAGTGTCGACCGCAATAGAAAAAACCACCCTAATTCAAAAGTTAGCGCAATCGCTATCTAAAGGTAGTTTAGTAAAATCGGTAACAAAATTGGGGTTATCAACCGCCTTTTTATCGTCGTTTACTAACAATACCGCCGTTGTTGCATCGCTTATTACCGCGATAAAAGACAACCCTAATCACTCCCCTTCAAAGCTATTATTACCGCTGTCGTACACTGCTATTTTGGGCGGCACTATTACGCTTATTGGTACATCAACCAACTTAATCGTCAATGGCTTTGCAGTCGATGCGGGCATGGAACCACTGGGCTTTTTTGACTTTACCTTAGTGGGTTTAGGCGCGTTAAGCGTAGGCCTAATTACCATTTTAGTGATGCTTAAATACTTACCCGACAACGGTAAAAGCGACCAAGAAGTCGTGCCTTTTTACCTAGAAGGCAAAGTACAAGCAAATTCAAAATTAATAGGCCAAACCGTTGAAGAAAATGGCCTGCGTGATTTAAAAGACTTATTCCTCGCTGAAATCATTCGCGATGGCAGCCGCATTTGCGCAGTCACCCCGCAGCAAATTATTCAAAAAGACGACGTGCTGCTGTTTGTAGGTGACATAAAATCGGTGCCATTACTTACCCGTTTCGACGGCCTAAAAGTAGTGCACGAGAATCATCAAAAAGACATAGAACACTTAGTAGAAGTAGTTGTAAGTCAGTCTTCAAAATTTATAGGTAAAACCGTAAAAGAAGCCCGCTTTAGAGAACAGTTTCATGCAGCCGTTATTGCCATTCGCCGTGGTCACGACCGCTTACAAGGCGGCCTTGGGCAAGTGCAATTACAAGCTGGCGACTCGCTTATACTCGCACCAGGTAAAAACTTTTACACCTTGCCTAATTTAAAG
The DNA here is from genome assembly GCF_015864705.1 of Pseudoalteromonas sp. NGC95. NCBI lineage: Bacteria > Pseudomonadati > Pseudomonadota > Gammaproteobacteria > Alteromonadales > Pseudoalteromonadaceae > Pseudoalteromonas > Pseudoalteromonas sp. NGC95. Next base: position 38,487 of record NZ_JADYWR010000023.1, on the reverse strand, counting down.
CGCGAATTTGTGTATATTTCAGGGTTTGACTTGCAAGCCCACCTTGCACCTAAGCAATCAAATATTGTGCTACTAAGCTTTGCCGCAGTACTGGGTTTAAGCATTATTGGCATAGTGCCGCTGGTTAAAGGCTTATTAGTATTACTGATTGGCTTAATGCTCAGTGGCACCATAAAACTTAACGAAGTAAAGCGCCGTTTTCCTATCGAGTTACTCGTAGTCGTAGGCAGCGCCATTGGCCTTGCCAAGTTAATGATAGGCACCGGACTTGCTGGGCAAATATCCGACGCCATGTTTATGGTACTTGGCGATTTTGGCCCTTACGGCGCATTTATTGCCATATTTTTAATGACCGTATTATTTACCGAGCTTATTACTAATAACGCAGCAGCTGCCTTGTCGTTCCCTGTTGCTTACTCGCTCGCGGTTGGTTTTAATGTAGACCCGCTACCATTTATTATGGCGGTTGCCTTTGGCGCATCAGCCAGCTTTATATCGCCATTTGGGTATCAAACTAATCTAATGGTTTATAGCGCGGGTAACTATCGCTTAAAAGATTACATAGTGATGGGCTTACCCCTTTCTATTATTTATTCAATCACGGTATTAACCTTGATTCCGCTGGTATTTCCGTTTTAATACCTGCGCTCACAGCATAAGAGACTCTCACTATGAATGAAAATATAGTTTGGCATAACTACGCAACTACAAAAGCACAGCGTAGTGAGCAAAAAAAACATAAGCCCGCTATTTTATGGTTTACCGGCTTTTCAGGCTCTGGCAAAAGCACCGTAGCAAACGCACTAGAAGCGGCGCTTAATCAGCAAGGTACGCACACTTACCTACTCGATGGCGACAACGTACGCCACGGTTTATGTAAAGACCTAGGCTTTAGCGACGAAGACCGCATTGAAAACATACGCCGCGTAGGCGAAACCGCTAAATTAATGACCGACGCTGGCTTGTTAGTACTTACTGCGTTTATATCGCCTTTTAGAGCCGAGCGCGACATGGTGCGCAACTTAGTAGACGAAGGCGAATTTATTGAAGTATTCATCGATACCCCACTGGATGTATGCGAAAGCCGCGATCCAAAAGGCTTATACAAAAAAGCCCGCGCTGGAGAGATAAAACACTTCACTGGTATCGATTCAAGCTACGAAGTGCCAAACAATCCAGAAATAATTTTAGATACAAGTAAAAACACCCTAGACCAATCGGTTACACAACTGATAACGTATCTAAAACAAAAGCACATAATATAGGTTAACCCCATGAATCAAACCGAACTGCTAGAAGAAACCCTCATCCTTGCCCGCAAAGCAGGCCAAGCGATAATGGGAATTTACGAAAAGGACTTTAACGTTGAGTACAAAGCCGATGAAAGCCCCGTAACCGACGCCGATTTAGCAGCTCATAAACTGATTGTGGCAGGGCTTCAACAGCTCACACCCGACATTCCAATACTCAGTGAAGAAAACGCCGACATAAGCTGGGATGTACGCCAAACGTGGAAAAGCTACTGGTTAGTTGACCCAATCGACGGCACTAAAGAATTTATTAAAAAGAACGGTGAATTTACCGTAAACATCGCTCTAATTAAAAACGGCACTCCTATTTTAGCCGTAGTAGATGCACCTGCCCTTGGCGTATCGTACTTAGCCGCCGAAGCCATTGGCGCATTTAAAGATAAAGGCGATGAGCGAATTGAGCTTAAGGTAACTACCAAACCTAACAAAGGGTTAATTCGTGTTGTAGGCAGCCGCTCGCACCCATCTCCCGATTTAGCCGAGTTTGTAAAACGCTTTGACGAGGTTGAAATGGTGTCTAAAGGCAGCTCACTAAAACTGTGTTTAGTGGCTGAGGGCAGCGCCGATATTTACCCGCGCTTAGGTCCAACGTGTGAATGGGATACGGGTGCTGGCCATGCAATCGCCGAAATAGCCGGTGCTAAAGTCACTAAGCTTGATGGCAGCCCGCTTATTTATAACACCAAAGATGAATACTTAAATCCGTATTTTATTGTTTCGGCTTTAGAGGGATAAGAGTAGCTTTGAGTGGTTAGCTATCAGTTGTCAGCAAGACAAGTGATAGCTTTAGCTTATTGTTGAACAATTTTATTCAAATGCCATAGTTTAAATGCTAATTTTATAGCACCTTGATCTGAGTTAGGAGCTGAACCAAACTGCTTATCGAATTTGCAATGGACAGCTTTTACAAGCGAACTAAGTTCAATACTATTATTTTGTTTTAGTTCATCAATAGCCATAAGAGCATAAACGCCATTTACAGAATCATTCTCTATAACCTCCTGAAATGAGACTGTTTTATAATTTTCATCATATCCTGCAATTCTCCCGTTTTGATATAACACTCTCGCGGCGTTCTTTGGGCAAGATTTCTTTCCACTTTCTAAACTTTGGCCACCTAAATCCTTATAGGTATTTATCCACGCTTTATTCCAAGGCTCATTATTTTTAACCTTTGCGATTGTTCCTTCAAGCCAATCATTCAGGCTTATTCCAAACATATCCCCACTCATGTAAGTCACTCCTAATTAGTGGCACTAATAGCTTCTCGTGAAAAGCAATACCTCCAAGTTTTGAGAGGTTCTTTTCCATCATTACGTGGAATATTCTTACTTTGCGAGCTTCTATTAATATCAAAGCGTGTAGGTTATTACCAATTATAAATATTATATTCGGTTTTAAGACTTGCATGACGCTATGACATATTGGGTTTATTACTTGAGTGGTAGGCATTGTTTTTAGTTTGGTACGAAAACAAAATAAGAATGGCCCGTTCTAATTTGATAAGGGTGGCTGTTTTAGTTTTATTACTAGATGCTTGCCATTAATTGAACACTTTTAAAACCGATAATCCTAACGATTTTGCTGGGCGATAAAAGCAAGCGAGTGCTGATTGAATAAGTCAGGGCGTTCCACATTGCAGACATGGCCACAATGGTGAATAGTTTGCAGTACGCTATTTTTATGACGATTAACCATTTCTTTAACAGGGCCAAGGAACATATGATCTTCCTTACCCATAATGTACAGAATGGGAATATCAATGTCTTTTTCTTTGAAATATTGCATTAAAGGATTTACGTCCATGGCTAATTTAAACCATTTTATAAACTCTTTTTGGCACAAGCGTTTTGCTTCACGAACAAACAAAAGTCGAGATTCTTTATGACGCTTTTTCGGCATCATAATAAAAGCAAATAAGCGATACAGCCACATATAAGGAAGGAAGTGTTTAAAAGTATTACCTAAATAAACCAATGTATTACTGCGCGTATTAAAACGAGTAACCGCTCCACCTAGCACCATGCTAGAAACATATTGCGGCGCAATTTCAGCAATATTTCGAATAATAATTGTGCCTAATGAAATACCAACAAAGTGTGCGCTGGTGATATTGTTATGATCTAACACATCTATGATGTCTTTAGAGACATTATTAAATGAATAATTATTATCAACAAAGTTTTGTACTAAGTTATTCGATTTTCCATGACCACGAAGATCTAGCAACAACACATTATATTCTTTTTTATAGGCTTTAAGCTGACGAAACCAAATTGCCGAACTACCACCTGCTCCATGGACAAATACAACCCATGTTTTACTGGTTTCGTGCGCAAAAGTAGTATGGAAAAGAATGTCTTTGCTCATTGCAGTTAGTGGCCTATTTACTTCGTTTGGCATATTCAATTACAGGAAGTATAACGGAGTTTAATAAAAATCTCTTATGAAGTTCAGATCAATGGCTTCTACTTAACAGCTTTTGAGAGCAGACTTTGATTTTTAAATGAAAACCAATAAAAATGACCTTCCCCTATTTTTACGTTATGAAAACCGCCTTCCTCGGCTTTTCTGCTAGCATGACCTGTAGCGTGTTGGGTTTCGCTTCGCTCTACCCAACCTACTCTTCAATTATAATATGGGTGTTGCCATTTAAGGCTTTTGCTCACTTTTACACCGCTGTTTAGTATTCATGACACTTACCCTCCAATTGAGTCTAATTAATTAGTCTAAAAATCTCTTCAAAACATGAAAAATGTCTCTAAAAACTATACCCTTCGGCGCAGTTATTATTTAAATAATGGATGAGCACACACACATGACAACATCTCAAGATGCAACGCTTTCAAATGCATCACCAAACACACACACAAATTCAAGCAAAAATTCAAATACAAAAACTAAATGGAACCTGCACGATACGCAGTGGACATTAAGTTTATTTGGTACCGCCGTTGGTGCGGGTATTTTATTTTTACCTATTAACATTGGTATTGGCGGTTTTTGGCCGTTAATTATTATGGCGTGTTTAGCGTTCCCAATGACCTTTTTTGCGCACCGCGGATTAGCGCGCTTTGTACTTTCATCAAAAAATAAAGATGCCGATTTTACCGACGTAGTTGAAGAGCATTTTGGTGTGACTGCGGGGCGGTTAATTTCCTTGTTGTACTTTTTATCTATATTCCCAATTTTGCTTATTTACGGTGTGGGCTTAACCAATACCGTTGATAGCTTTATGGTTAATCAAATGGGGATGGAATCACCTTCTCGCGTGCTACTTTCGGGTGTATTAGTTGCAGGTATGATTAGCTTAATGATGGGCGGCGAGCGCTTAATGCTACGTGCCTTTGCTATTTTAGTTTATCCGCTTGTGGGCATATTGTTCTTTTTATCACTTTATTTAATCCCTAGCTGGCAGATGCCAGATATGACTGTGCCTGAAATAGGCAGCTTTGGTAAAACGTTGTGGTTATCGATTCCTATAATTGTATTTTCGTTTAGCCACGCAGCGGCTATCTCAAGCTTTGTAAATGTGCAACGCGGTCATTACGGCGAACAAGCTACACGTAAGTCTGAGGCGATTTTAAAGCGCACTAGCTTGCTACTTATTACCTTTGTACTGTTATTTGTGTTCTCTTGCGTGCTGTCGCTTACAGGCGAGCAAATGGCAGCGGCTAAAGCGGCTAACGTATCGGTTTTATCCTACCTTGCTAATATTACTGATAACTCGTTTATTGCCACACTTGGGCCACTTGTTGCCTTTATTGCTATTACATCGTCGTTTTTGGGTCATTTTTTAGGTGCACGCGAAAGCTTTACAGGATTAGTAACTAAACAAACAGGCTTAAGCGCTGGCGTTACCGATAAAATTGGTGTGTTAATCATGTTTTTAGCTATTTGGTTTTGTGCTGTTAAAAACCCAAGTATTTTAGACATGATGGATCAGTTATCGGGCCCTATCATTGCGATGATTTTATTCATTATGCCAATGATTGCAGTTTATAAAGTACCTGCACTTAATAAATACCGAAATCGCTTTAGCACGCTATTTATATTAGCGGTTGGCTCGCTTGCTGTATTTGCACTTTTATACAGCATGCTTAAGTAATAAAACGGTTTATACAAAAGCCCGGCTACTTTTTAGCTGGGCTTTTTTGTGTGCTGTTTATCTCAAATTGTTTTTTTATAGTCGCTCTTCAGGCATGTTATAAATTAACTAGCCTAAAAATAAAACAATTATGCACTTTACTAAACAACTCCTACTTTATGTAAGCTTGCTAACTACGCTTGTTTTAAGCCTCTTTGTTAAAGCTGATGACGCTCCCGCTATTTTATCGATGAAAGAGCGCGCTACATTTATAGATAAAATAACTGAGCTTAGGGTTAATGCCTTAATGCCCTCATTAATGAAGCAGCACAACACTGATATGTGGCTACTTATAAGTCGAGAATATAACGAAGATCCAATATTAAAAACAATGCTGCCAGCAACATGGCTTTCAGCCAGACGCACCACTATTTTGCTATTTGCACTTAATAAACAAGGTGGTGTTGATGCTTACGCTATTGCGCCTTATAAAATAGGTAACGTATTTAAAAAAGGGTGGGATAAACAAACACAACCAAGCCAGTGGGAAGCACTCAATACACTTATTGAGCAATACAAACCTCGCAACATTGCGCTTAATACTTCTACCGACTGGGCACATGCCGATGGCCTTGTGCTAGGCGATTACAAAACATTAATGGCTAACTTGCCCGCCACTTATCACAATAAAATAATTTCTGCAGAGCCGCTTGCTGTTGCGTGGTTAGAGCAACGCATTCCTGAAGAAGTTAAAATGTATAAACATATCGTCGCTATTGCCCATCATATTATTGCAGAGGGGTTTTCGGGTAAAACAATTACGGTTGGTGAAACAACTAACGATGACTTGGTATGGTGGTTTAGAGAGCGCGTAAAAGAGCTCAAACTACAAACATGGTTTCACCCAAGTGTTGCTATTCAGCGCGCCGATGCGAAGTCGTTTAATCATGAAGAAAGCTTTACCAATGGCTACGATGATAACGTTATACAAGCCGGTGACTTACTTCATGTAGATTTTGGGATTACTTATTTACGCTTAAATACCGACACGCAGCAGCATGCGTATGTGCTCAAAGAAAACGAAACGAGTGCGCCTAGTTACTTAATTGAAGCACTAAAAAGCGGTAATAAACTACAAGACATATTTACCAATCAATTTGCGGTAGGTAAAACCGGTAATGAGGTTTTAGCTGCAGCACGAAAAGCCGCTATTGATCAGGGATTAAAACCCACTATTTATACTCATCCTATTGGCTATCATGGCCACGCTGCTGGCACTACATTAGGTATGTGGGATTCTCAGCAAGGTGTACCGGGAGATGGTGACTATCCGCTACATTTAAATACGGCTTACTCAATTGAGCTTAACAATGCGGTGTTTATAAAACAGTGGAATAAAGAAATAAGAATAATGCTAGAGGAAGATGCTATTTTTGATAAAAGCGGTGTCTGGTATTTAAATGGCCGGCAAACACAGCTATTGCTTGTAAAATAAAGTATAAAAAAATGGCGCTCACTGAGCGCCATTTTTAATTTAATTCGTTGCTATTATTCTGTATCTGGCAGGTTACGTCCATAGAATATTTCTTGCATTTCACGGGTCAGCTTTGAGCGAATTTCGTCTTCTTCGCCCTCTGATAAATCTGCCGTAGAAAGGCCGAACAAATACGTGTTTAGATCGGTTTCTTTTAACATCATTTTGGTATGGAACAGGTTTTCTTGATACACGTTCACGTCCATCATTTGGTACGCTTCTTTTGTATCTTCTGTCATGAAGTTTTGAATCGAGCTAATAGCATGATCAATGTAGTGCTTAACACCGTTTATGTCGCGGGTAAAACCACGAACGCGGTAGTCAATTGTTACTACGTCTGATTCAAGGCTATGAATTAAGAAGTTTAACGCTTTAAGTGGCGAAATAATGCCACAAGTAGACACTTCAATATCAGCACGGAATGTACAAATACCATCATCAGGGTGAGCTTCTGGGTATGTGTGTACACAAATGTGGCTTTTATCTAGGTGCGCAACAACTGAATCAGGTAATGGGCCTGGTGCTTCGTCAGCATCGTAATTTTGCTGCTCTTCTACTGGTTCTTCTGAAACCAAAATAGTTACACTTGCGCCTTGCGGTTCATAATCTTGGCGCGCTACATTTAAAATGTTAGCACCAATAATATCAACAACTTCACCTAAAATGTCGGTTAGTCTATCTGCACTGTACTGCTCATCGATATATTCAATATATTCTTTACGTTGTTGCTCGGTCTTTGCGTAACAAATATCATAAATACTAAAGCTTAAACTTTTGGTTAAATTGTTAAAGCCATGAAGTTTAAGTTTATCGAAGGGTTTGTTCATAATAAACCAACCTATAAATTAGTGGGTTCTGCACCTGCAGAATGAAAAGTTCGCGGATTTTATACGAATTTCCCTCGTGGAAAAAGCGTTATTTTGCTTGATCTTGCACAACTTCGTGGCTATGCGTAATTTCTACTGTTTTATCAAGCATTAATGCAACCGAGCAATACTTTTCAGCAGAGAGTGAAACCGCGCGTGCAAGGTGCTTTTCAGACACATTATTGCCTTTAACAACAAAGTGTAAGTTGATTTTGGTAAACACACGTGGGGCTGTTTCGGCGCGCTCTGCACTTAGTTGTACTTGTACATCTGAAAAATCTTGTTTGGCTTTTTTTAAAATACTAACCACATCAACTGATGAACAACAGCCAACTGACATTAAAACCATTTCCATTGGGCTTGGTGCTGCACTATCGCTGCCGCCATCAAACACAACATTGTGGTTAGAATTAGAACGACCAATAAACGTATCGCCTTCAACCCATTTTACATTTGCTTGCATTGTTATATCTCAAAAAAATATTTTCTTGATTGTAAGCAAGTTAGCCGTAGTTGCAAATGAAAATGCAACGCAGGGCTATAAAATGGCTAAGATTGTTGTGTTAAAGCGCTATCAAAGAGGTTTTTTACTAAACCTGCAAATTCATCTATAAAGGCATGCTGTTCAACCGTGACAGGCTGTGAGGTGATGCTGCTGAGGACTTCTTCTAAATCGTAAACAATGCCATCAACTTCGCGTACAATTTGACTACGCTGCTCTGTGTTGAGGTTTGTGTGCTGCTCGCAAATAAGCATCACATTTTGTGCAATAACGTCTTCGATTAACTCCATTACTGTTGGGGCACCTGGTTTTATTTCGCCTGGCTTCTCAAACAATGCTAAATTTTGAGTTAGATACATGATCAAATCATCGTACCCTTGCCTATCTAAAACCATTTTTGTACCACCTTTGTATAATTAATTATTTTTGATTTAAGCAGAAAGCGCTGTTGATTGCTAGCTTTGCGCGTTAGCAATACAAAAAAAGCAGCCGAAGCTGCTTTTATAATAATTAAGTAGTATTACTACTTAATCTATTTTTAAGCCTGGGCTTAGTGTTGCTGGCATAGCTACTTTTTCAAGCTCTACCGAAGCAACTGGGTATGCACAGTAATCAGCTGCGTAATACGCACTTGCTCTGTGGTTGCCCGATGCGCCAATACCACCAAACGGTGCTGCGCTTGATGCGCCAGTAATTGGGCGATTCCAGTTAACAATACCTGCACGAATACGACGTAAGAAATGGTCGTAATCTGCTGCACTGTCACTTAATAAACCAGCCGATAAACCAAAGGTTGTATCGTTTGCTTTATCAATTGCTTGGTCAAAGTCGTCAAAGCGGAATACTTTTAAAAGTGGTCCAAAATGCTCTTCATCTGGGAAGTCACTAATATTTGTACACTCAATAATACCTGGTGTTACAAAGCCAGTATTAGCTGTGTGCTCAAGCTCTACTAATACTTCACCACCAAGTTCAACAAGCTCGTTTTGCGCTTTAACCATGCCTGAGGCTGCAGCTGATGAGATCATAGAGCCCATAAATGGCTGGTCTGCATCGTCATAATTACCTACTTTAATCGCTTTAGTTGCTGTGATTAAACGCTCAAGTATCACATCGCCTTTGCTACCCGTTGGTAAAAATAGTTTACGTGCACACGTACAACGCTGGCCACTTGAGATAAACGCTGATTGAATAATATCGTGAACAACCGCTTTAGTATCTTCAACGTCAGTAATAATAAGTGGATTATTACCACCCATTTCTAGCGCTAAAATTTTGCCAGGTTGACCCGCAAACTGTTCATGTAAAATATGACCAGTACGCGAAGAACCCGTAAAGAACAAGCCATCAATCCCTTTGTGAGCAGCAAGGGCTTTACCCGTTTCTACTTCACCTTGAACTAGGTTAATTACACCGGCTGGTAAGCCTGCTTTTTCCCACAGTTTAAGCGTAAGCTCAGCAACTTTAGGAGTCAGTTCAGACGGTTTAAATACAACCGTGTTACCTGCTAAAAGCGCTGGCACAATGTGGCCATTAGGTAAGTGACCCGGAAAGTTATACGGACCAAATACGGCTACAACACCATGTGGCTTATGACGAATCATCGCACGGCCAAGTGGCATTGCGTTTTCTACGTCGCCAGTGCGCTCTAAAAATGCTTTTTCTGAAATGGCAATTTTACCAACCATAGCACCCGCTTCTGTGCGAGTTTCCCACAGTGGCTTACCTGTTTCTTGTGCAATAGTAATAGCAAGCTCTTCGCTGTTTTCTTTTAATTGCGCTGCAAATGCTTTAATTATTTCCAAGCGCTCAGTAAAGCTTTTATCAGCCCATGCATAAAACGCTTCGCGCGCTGCATTTACTGCGGTGTCTACTTGCGCCGCAGTTGCCGATGAAGCCTGCCAAATAACGTCGTTATTTGCAGGGTTTACTGAATTAAATTCTGTGCCTTGGCCTTGTGACCATTGACCATTTATAAATTGTGCAGGATGAGTCATATACTTTCTCCTAAATTAAATCGTGGTTGCACTAACAATATCGCCAGTTTGCAAATGCAGTGCATCTGCTATTTCTTGCGATAAAATAAGGCTTTTTGCGCGCTCGTCAAATGTCATTGGTGCAACGGTTGCTCTAAAATCTTCAAGCTTTTCGTTAGCTAGTAACACCATGGTGTCGCCAGTCATTTCGCCAATTTCAACGTTAAAGTGATTTGCATTACGAATAGTCGCAATGTTATCTACTTTTGCTTCAACCGTTGGGCCGCCGTCAAAAATATCTACGTAGCCATTAAACGTAAAGCCTTCGCTTTTTAATAACTCGATTGCTGGGCGAGTGTTGTCGTGTACTTTACCTATTACGGCTTGCGCATCTTTACTTAGCAAGTTTACGTAAATTGGGTATTTAGGCATTAGTTCAGCAATGAAAACCTTTTGGCCAATACCTGTTAGGTAATCGGCTGTTGGAAAATCCATTGAGAAGAAGTGCTCTTCAAGCCACTGCCAAAAAGGGCTGCTGCCGTTTTCATCAGACACACCGCGCATTTCTGCGATTACTGTTTGCGCAAAACGCTCTTGATGCTGTTTTATAAACATAAAGCGCGCTTTTGAAAGTAGCTTACCGTTACAATTTTTACGATAACCATCTTTTAAAAACAATGTGCAAAGCTCTGTAGCACCTGTGTAGTCGTTACATAGCGTTAGAATATCAACCGCTTTGTATACGTCTAATGTGCGCGAAGAGTGAATCACTTTACTTAAGTGATAATGATAAAATGCATCATCAAGCCCTACCGCAGCCTCAATTGCAGATGTTCCTACAACGTCACCGGTTTCGCTATCTTCAAGAACAAACAGGTAGCCTTCGTCACCAGGTTGTGACGTTTGTTTAGCAAAAGAGCTTACTGAATGGTCGATCTTTTTTTGCAATAGTTCTTCGTTTAATGGCAAAGACGTAAAACCATGCCCTGATTCGTGGGCAATTTTCAGTAATGCTGAATAATCATTTTGCTGGATTGGGCGAAGGATCATCATGAGTCCGCTTGCTCCCTTATAAATAACGGTAAATAGGAATTGCAGGGCAAGCAGTGCTTGCCCTTAATTGGTTGGCTTAAGTCGCTTATGCGTTTACTACGCTTGCTACTGCTTTTTCAAAGCGTGCCATACCTTCGCGAATGTCCGCATCAGGAATTACTAAAGATGGAGTGAAACGTACTACGTCTGCACCGGCAACTAATGACATAAGACCTTGCTCAGTCCCCGCCACTAAAAACTCTTTTGCACGACCTTTGTATTGCTCGTTCACTACTGCACCAATTAATAAACCTTGGCCACGGATTTCGCTAAATACGTTGTATTTTTCGTTAACCGCGCTAAGTAGTTCATTAAATAATGCGGCTTTAGCTTTCACGCCAGCCAGTACTTCAGGGGTATTTACTGTATCAAATGCAGCTTCTGCAACAGCACACGCAAGCGGGTTTCCGCCATAAGTAGAACCATGAGTACCTACTTTAAGGTGCTGTGCAATCTCAGTTGTTGTGATCATAGCGCCAATAGGGAAACCGCCGCCAAGTGCTTTAGCTGAAGTTAAAATATCAGGTACTATGTTTAAGCCTTGGTATGCGTATAAATCGCCAGTACGGCCAACACCTGTTTGAACTTCATCAAAAATAAGCAGTGCGTTATGTTTAGTACATAAATCGCGAACGCCTTGAGCAAACTCGTCAGTTGGTGAAACAATACCGCCTTCACCTTGAAGAGGTTCCATCATTACGGCACATGTTTTGTCGCTGATAAGCGCTTCAAAAGCAGCTAGGTCGTTGTAATCACAATGTACAATGTCGCCAGGCTTAGGACCAAAACCATCTGAATATGCAGCTTGACCACCCACAGTTACTGTAAAGAATGTACGACCGTGGAAACCTTTGTTGAACGCGATGATTTGTGATTTTTCTGCGCCAAACTTATCAAGTGCAAAACGACGCGCTAATTTAAGCGCTGCTTCGTTTGCTTCTGCGCCTGAGTTGGCAAAGTAAACTTTTTCAGCAAATGTAGCATCAACCATTTTTTTAGCTAGGCGAAGTGCCGGCTCATTGGTCATTACATTTGATAGATGCCAGATTTTTTCGCCTTGCTCTTTTAATGCGCCTACTAATGCAGGGTGGCAATGGCCAAGACAGTTAACTGCAATACCACCAGCAAAGTCGATAAACTCTCGACCTTGTTGATCCCATACGCGAGAACCTTCGCCTCGAACAGGAATTACGCTTGAAGGTGCGTAGTTAGGAACCATTACGTGATCAAATAATTCGCGATTGACTGTCATTTTATTTCCTCTTAATTGTGAGCAACACAAAACATCAAAATAGGTGTTTGGTTAATATTTGTAACCAACTTTATAGGCAAGATCAGTAACCTGATAATTGCGCAAAATTGCTTTGTGGTTCAATTTTCAGACGCACATTATTTCAGAATTACTTATATCTGTCTCGTTAAAAACTTTCATGTATCCCTTGAAAATAAAGGGCTAAAGATATTATTTCATAGATAGTGAATAACTATTTGCATAGCTATTTATGCTTATTTTTAAACAACTAACCGCATGAGCACCAAGGCGCGCATGCTTTAATCGGCAAATATGCAATATAACAATAGAGTGAGAATGAATGGTTAGTCGCAAAAAAATTAACAAAAAATTCAGATTTTTAGTCAATTTGAATAGCTAAATTGGTAAAATTACTCGATTGGAGGGTTTTTAGTTCCGTTTTAGTGAACTTAAAGTACGAAAACCAGCTTAGAGTTTCATCAGGCTCAATAAGTTGATGCTCTTTTAAATTAAGATATTGAGAGTAGCAACGTGCCTTTAGCATTACTTCTGTTAATGGCAGTAATGTATCGCCTTTATCTACCCCATTTACTAGCTGCTGCATTACACCTTTAAACGGTAAATATTTAAAAGCCATTTTGTCTATTACTTTGGCGCTTACTTCTATCGACTTATTGCTAAGTAGAGTGGTTAAAAATAGCGGGTCGGGCTGTAGCTCTAATAATGCGGTGTGTAAATCTTTTTGGTTTTCATTTCGGGCTAACTGCACTTTGCGTTGCCATACTTTCTCAAACGTTTTTAAGTACAAGCGCACTAATGCAATTCGTCCTACATCTAAAAGCATTCCAAGGGTAAATGCATGTACGTCATTCACATTATTAATTTGTGCAATTTTTTGCGCTGCAATCGCGTTTGCCATCGCGCTGTCGCGTAGCCGGCGTTTTAATAATGAAAATGGTTCGGTGCTATGTGGCATCCAATGACGAGCAGCAAATGTAGGAATCACTAGCTGTAAGTTATCAAGGCCAATATAACGAAGGGCAAGCGATGGTTTATCTACTTTTACAGACGTGTTTTTACTACGCTGATTACGATAGTAAGGTAAATTAACGAGCGTTACTAACTCTCTACCCAACCAGCTTATATCATTAACTAGTGGCTCTAAACGCCCTACCGAAGCTGACTTTACAGCTAATATGTCGAGTATATTGGCAATGCCATCTTCAATACCTATAGTACTGTGAATTACGCCATCTATATCTTCGAGCTGCTTATATATAGCTGTTTCAATTGTTTTGTGTAGTTGCTCACTCGCTTGAGCGCGGTACTTATGATGTGCAGTACTGCTTTGCTGGCGTTTATTCTGTGCGGCCACTTCAACCTGAAGCAAAGTGCGTTGCTTCATGGGTTCGCCGTAATCTATATCTAATGTATGGATGAAACCAATTTGCTGATGCGCAAAGCTGTGCCCAAGCAATAAGTCATGAGCCCGTTGGCTTAGTATTTTGGCAGTACGCTGCTGGGCTACAAGTTCAGTCATGACATCCATTAATAAAGTATTAAATGCTCTTTGTATTATAACATTAGAAGCGAGTTAAAAAGTTATCAAGCAGTTCTAAGCCTTGATCAGTTAGAATAGCTTCGGGGTGAAACTGCACACCTTCGATTGCTAGTTCTTTATGAAGTAACCCCATAATTTCGTCAAACTCGCCTTGCTCAGTCTGAGTCCATGCGGTTACTTCAAGTTCTTTAGGTAGAGTTTGTGCTTTAACCACTAAAGAATGATAACGACACACTGTTAATGGGTTAGCTAAACCTTTAAACACACCTTTGTTAGTGTGAACTATGGGTGATGTTTTACCGTGCATTACTTTTTTAGCACGTATTACATCACCCCCTAAAGCTTGCGCGATAGTTTGATGCCCCAAGCAAATTCCTAAAATAGGATATTGCCCTTTTAGTTGCTCAACAACATTTAACGAAATACCCGCTTCGTTAGGCGTGCATGGCCCCGGCGATAACACGATGTGTTTCGGGTTCAACTGTTTTATTTGTGCAATGCTTAGCTCGTCATTACGTTTCACTAAAACGTCTTGATCTAAACGCTGAAAATATTGCACTAAGTTGTAAGTAAACGAGTCGTAGTTGTCGATCATCAACAGCATTACACAACAAACCTTATAAATTATTGACCACTTACTTCACACAAGTGGTACTAAGCACTGCATTCTACCACTATTAATTAACCAACATAAATTAGCAAAAAGCGTTAAAAATTAACTATTTTAGCTAAAATGCTTAAAAGCCTTTAGCAGGTAATGGTTTACTTAACCTGAACTTTGGTTAAGAGATTTACTAACGTATTGAATCATGATGATGTTTAAATTTATTTTCTCTAGCCAGAGATTCATTGCAGCTTGAGCAATAATATCGAATCCTAAGCTTTTCACGAGCAGTTAATACTCCTATTTAGGCTGTATACCCCAACAATAAATTATTGACCTCTAAAGTACGTGCGTTTATTGATCGCTCTATTAAATACTTTGGTGAAATACCTTACTGAGCAAAATAAACAGATTGTTTGCGCTACATCAAATTAACGGCTCGATGGTTGAATTATATCTATGTAAGCCCCAGTGTATTATATGAAAGGCAGTAATTCACTTATACAACTCACTTACTTGTGAGCTCATTTATATCCTACTAAGGAGCGAATATGTTAGGCGAAGACCACTCATTAACAAATGACTTTCCAGAGTACTTAAAGACCATTGCCGAGTTAAATGAAAGCGATACTGAATTTGCAAAAAAAGCAGATAAGTACGACAAGCTAGATAAAGAGATTAGAGTGTTAGAGCTCAAAGATGCGCCCATAAGCGATGAGCAAATGCATCAACTAAAACACGAACGTACAGAATTAAAAGATTGGCTATACGAGCGCTTGCAGCAAGAGCAGTAATGCAACTAAAAAAAAAGAGCTCACTGATGAGGTGAGCTCTTTAGATCAACAATGGGTATTTTCTCTAAAACTTTACAAAGCCACCCACAGGTTTCATAAATACACTGCTTGGGCCTGCAAAGGTTTGTGCAAACTCTTCTGATAATTGACTAAATACCGTTACTTTATCCATATCAACTACGCTTAAAAATAGTGGGCCACTTTCGCCCCAACCAGCAAGATGCGCTTTAGCAGCACCTTCATCTTGGTAACGCTCGTAAATATGTACATTGCACTTGTCTTCACTTACTGTCCACTCATACATTAAAGTGCCCGCTTCACTTTTAGCCAAAGTAACTAACTGTGCCATTACCAGTAAAAACTCATCGTATTTACCTTCTTTAATTTGGCCTTGTACTGTCCAGGTAACATGATTTTTCATTATGCTTTGCCTAATTTAAGCTGTGCTAAAATACTGTCTAACGTATCTACTAGTTGTTGATTTTTAGCATTATCAAGTGCATCAACATGAGGAGGCGCAAAGCGTCCTGTATCGTTATCAAAATACAGGCCTGCGGCATCTTTAAATTCATCACTAAGCGCTGCGCGACAAAAAATATTTGCGCCAATTTTTAAATCCCCACCATCTATACCGTAAGCGTCTTTTACCATTTTGCTTCCCAGTAACGATTTAGGGTTTACCGATACAACTAATGGCCCAGTATCTTTAAGCTCAAGCCCTAAATGACGCGACCACATAGTAATAGCCAATTTACTTTGTGCATAAGCCGCACTATCAGAAAGTTCAGTGTTACCTATAAGTGCATTTAAGTTAACGCTTGATTGCGCAGCTGATGACACATTAACCACTCGCGAATCATGACCAAGGACAGGTAACAATAGTTTTGTAAGAAGATATGGCGCAATCGTGTTTACAACAAAGCGAGCATCAAGGCCGTCAATTGTTGTAGCATCAACTAATTGATAAACGCCTGCATTATTAATAAGTACGTCAAGCTGGTTATTATTTTCGGC
Organism: Pseudoalteromonas sp. NGC95; assembly: GCF_015864705.1. Classification (NCBI taxonomy): domain Bacteria; kingdom Pseudomonadati; phylum Pseudomonadota; class Gammaproteobacteria; order Alteromonadales; family Pseudoalteromonadaceae; genus Pseudoalteromonas; species Pseudoalteromonas sp. NGC95. The sequence continues at coordinate 21,895 of NZ_JADYWR010000023.1, read as the reverse complement.
CAAGTCGGCTAATACATTTTTTGCCAAAGTTTGAACTTGGCTCATATCGCTTAAATCAGCAATATAAGTATGTGTACTTGCATTTGGGTATTGCTCGGTTAAAGCTGTTTGTAGCGCGCTGAGCTTTGCTTGGCTGCGGCCATGTAATAATACAGTGTGGCCTTGTGCTAATAATATCTTTGCGGTTTCTAGCCCAATGCCATCGGTTGCGCCGGTAAGTAAAATTATTTTGTTCATGTTGATCTCTCCTTACTTTATTTTCGCTATATTAGCACCCCGACTTACTGCTGATAATTAGGCCAATAGTTGAATCAGTTTATAGAATTAATTGATAAAGCTAAGCCTATGTTAGTTAATATAAAAGCATTCCTTTAAAAGGCAGGTAAGTGTTTAAGCTGAATGTTTTTTATGCTTTTATTTGAATTACCCAACAATCATAACTATTGTTTTTAAACCCCCTTAATAGTAGTATTTATCATATAAATACACTTTTCGAGAAATAACATGAGAGTTTTAGTTACTGGCGGCATGGGTTACATAGGTAGCCACACATGTATTGCATTGCATGAAGCAGGTATTACGCCTGTTATTTATGATAACTTGTCTAATGCAAGTGCGCGGGTACTTGACCAACTCGAAAAGATTACAGGTACTCGGTTTGAGTTTATATTGGGTGACATTCAAGACGAGCAACAATTTAAACTCGCCCTAAAACATACTAAAGCCGAAGCTGTTTTTCACTTTGCGGCTTTAAAAGCCGTTGGCGAATCAACTGAGCAACCACTGCGTTATTATCAAAATAATGTGTCGGGCACATTAAGCATGCTACAAAACATGCAAGATGAAGGCGTTAACCATATTATATTTAGCTCATCGGCTACTGTGTACGGCGAGCCAGACTACCTCCCTATTGACGAAAAGCATCCTATACGCGCAACTAACCCTTATGGTTGGACTAAAGTTATGGTTGAACAAGCCATGCAAGACGTATGTAATGCCAACAGTCAATTTATGGGTATTGCGCTTCGTTACTTTAACCCAGTAGGTGCACACCCAAGTGGTTTATTAGGTGAAAGCCCTAATGGTATTCCTAATAACTTAATGCCTTTTATTGCTCAAACTGCAGTAGGTAAACGCGACGTGGTTAATATTTTTGGTGACGACTACGACACCGAAGATGGCACAGGCGTGCGCGACTATATTCATGTTTTAGATTTAGCGAAAGGTCATGTTGCGGCATTTATGCAACATAAAACAGATACCGCCTTTCATGCTTACAACTTAGGCACAGGGCAAGGTTATTCTGTGCTTGATATGATCAAAGCATTTAGCGCATCAGCCAATAAAGATATTCCGTATAAGATTGCGCCGCGCCGAGCAGGTGATATTGCCTGTAACTACGCCGATGCCACGAAAGCGCAAAACATACTTAACTGGCACGCAGAACTAACACTTAGCGACATGACAAACGACACATGGCGCTGGCAAACTAATTACCCAAGTGGGTTGGAGAGTTAACATGGCTTTATTAGAAAGTACTCACAGACGTAAAAATCCGCTAACGGGTCGTTGGGTATTAGTGTCACCACATCGTAATAACCGCCCATGGTTAGGCGCAACAGAAGCCGTTAATGAAAACGTATTACCAAAACACGATGACAGCTGCCCACTTTGCCCAAGTAATACCCGTGCAAATGGCGACAGTAACCCAGATTATAAATACACACACGTATTTAGAAATGACTTTGGCGCATTAACGCCTAATGCCAGCGAGCAATTACAAAACTTAGAGTCAGACAGCGATTTATTTATTGCCGACGAAGCCAGCGGCGAATGCCGCGTAATTTGTTTTTCTCCAGAGCATAATAAAACACTACCAGAGCTTAGCCAAAACGCATTGCACGAAGTAGTAAAAACCTGGAAACAAAATTACACAGAGCTTGCACAGCAGTACGAATGTGTACAAGTTTTCGAAAATAAAGGCGAGATCATGGGTTGTTCGCAACCTCATCCTCACGGCCAAGTATGGGCTCACTCGCATTTATCAACCGAAATAGAAGCCGAAGATAACCAGCAGCTTGCCTATTATAAAAAGCATGGCACAGCCATGCTTGCCGATTACGCGCAAAAAGAGCAAGCAGATAAAACTCGTGTTGTATTTGAAAACGAACATTGGCTTGTTGTTGTGCCATTTTGGGCTGCATGGCCGTTTGAAACAATGCTAGTAACTAAAGATAACATTCAAAACTTTAGCCAGCTAAACGATGTGCAAACCGACTCTTTGGCTCAGGCACTTAAAGTATTAACCACTAAGTACGACAACGTATTTAATTGCAGCTTCCCATACTCAATGGGATGGCACAATGCACCTGCTAATAGAGGCTCTGATGAGCAACATTGGCGTTTGCATGCACACTTTTATCCGCCGCTACTTCGCTCTGCTACTGTTAAAAAACACATGGTAGGCTACGAAATGCTAGGCGAAAGCCAACGCGATTTAAGCGCAGAAACCGCTGCTTCTATTTTAAAAGCAGCCAGTACAACACACTATAAAGATACAGCAGGACACACAGATGAAGCTTAACGAATTCCAACAACAATTTTTGTCACTGTATGGCGCGCCTGCTCAAGGTATTGCAGCAGCACCGGGGCGTGTAAACCTCATTGGCGAATTTACCGACTACAACGACGGTTTTGTTTTACCGTGTTCGTTAGAGTTTCGTACCCAAGTAATGTTTAAAGAGCGCGACGACAATATTATTACTGTGCATTCTTTAAATTACCCAGGCGAAGAAGACAGCTTTAGTGTTGATGAAGAAATCACTGAAGGCCAATCGCAATGGGGTAACTACATTCGTGCTGTTACTTATGTTCTTAAAAGAGCGGGCTACACACTGCGTGGTGCCGACCTACTAATTGACAGCAACTTACCGCAAGGTAGTGGCTTGTCGTCATCGGCCGCACTAGAAGTTGCTGTAGGCGGTATGTTTAACCATATTGCACAGCTTGGTTTACCGCCAGAGCAAATTGCGCTATTTGGCCAAGAAGCCGAAAACGACTTTATGCATTGCCAATGCGGCATTATGGATCAGCTTATTTCAGCTAAAGGCGAGAACGGTCATGCACTATTAATCGACTGTGAAAACCTCGCAACTAAATCAGTTAAAGTTCCTGATGATTTAAATATTGTTATTGTTAATTCAAACTACCCGCGTAAGTTAGTTGATAGCGAATACAACCAGCGCCGTATTGACTGCGAACAAGCTGCTGTAAAAATGGGTGTAGAAACACTACGCCAGGCCACCATGGCTGGCCTGCAAGCAGTAAAAGCGACATTAAGCGAAAACGAATATAAACGTGCACACCACGTAATTAGCGAAAACGACCGTGTAATTGCAGCAACTACTGCACTACAAAATAACGATATGGATGCACTTCGTACGCTAATGGCTGCATCGCATCAATCCCTTAAACACGACTTTGAAGTAACCGTACCTGCAACCGATGGCTTAGTAGAAATTTGTAAAGAAGCGATGGACGATCGCGGCGCAGTACGTATGACGGGTGGCGGCTTTGGTGGTGCTATTGTATGTTTGTGTCGCGATGCGGAAGTACCTCTTATTAAAGCTGCGGTAGAAAAGCATTACTTTGAGCGCTTTAGCTTAAATGCTGATATTTACGTATGCTCAGCGGGTTCAGGATTACAAATTACGTCTTTTTAAATAAACTTAAGGAATAAGCATGGCAAAGGTTAATTGGGGAATTATTGGGTGTGGCAATATAGCTCACACCTTTGCTACAAGCATTGCGCATTGCAGTGATGCACAGCTTATTGGCGCTGCATCAACGAGCATGCAGCGCGCTAAAGAATTTGCCACACCGTACAATATTCAAGGCTATGAGAGCTATCAAGCTCTTATGCAATGCCCAAATATAGATGCTATTTATATTGCCAATACGCACGATCAACACTTTAAAGCCATAGCCCAATGCTTAAAACACAATAAGCACGTGCTAAGCGAAAAACCAATTACCGTTAATGCTAAGCAATTGCAAAACCTCACTGAGCTTGCAAAACAACAAAACTGCTTTTTAATGGAAGGCGTTTGGATGCGGTTTTTACCAGCCATAGTAAAATTACAACAGCTCCTAAGTGAAGGTGTTATTGGTAATGTGCACAGTGTTAATGCCAACTTTAGTTTACCTGGCAGCTTTGCCGACAGTCACCGATTAATGAACCCTGTAACAGCCGGTGGCGCCCTGCTCGATTTAGGTATTTATCCTATTTCGATTGCTGATGTGGTATTTAATAAAGCCCCTGAACATATCAAATCCTTTGTACATAAAAGCACAACCGGCGTTGATGAGCGAAGCACTGCTATAGTTGATTACGGTAACGGGCAATTTGCATCTCTTGCTAGCGCACTGCAGCAAAATGGCCCAACAGAAGCATGTATTAATGGTGAGCTTGGCTATATTCGAATACCTCAGTTTGTAGGTGCAAAAACGCTAGAGCTACACATAAACGACCAAGACCCGCAATACTTTGAATACGACTTTAGCGACGATGAAAATTTTAAGTTTGAAATTGCACATGTCACGCAGTGTATATTACAAAAACAAACCCAAAGCTGTGTATTACCACTGGGTACTAGCTTACGAGTTATGAACATAATGGATACCTTACGAACACAATGGCAGTTGCAATATAGCAATGCCGTCGAGTCGGCTGAACTGACAAATTAAAAAATAAAAATACACAACAAGGACACACAATGACACACACACTCAAGGCGCTTTCAAAAGCTATATTACTTGCTACGTGCAGTTTATCTGCCAGTGTAGCTGTTGCTAAATCTAATAAACCAGAGCAGCTATACCCGCCAATCACTAGCGAAGTACTCCCAGAACTTGCAGCTAAAGGTAGCTACAATGTAGGTGTGCAAACACTTGATTTAGTTAACCCTGCGCAATTTGACCCCGCTACACAAGGTCAAAAAGATCGTCCTTTAAAAGTAGAAGTGTGGTATCCGGCTGCAAATACAGCAAAAGCGCCACTTACCAGCTACACCGATCAAACTCGCTCAGGCAAAGAGTTTACTCTGCAAGCCGATGCAATGCGTGATGTCGCCATTAATAATAAAGAGCACTACCCTGTGATAGTGCTTTCGCACGGTTATACCGGTTACCGTACAATTATGTACTACCTTGGCGAGCATTTAGCGTCGAACGGTTACATTGTGGTAGCTATTGATCATACTGACTCAACCAACGCCGATGTTGATTTTAAAAATGCGCCATTCTCTGGCTTTTTTAGCACGCTTATAAATCGCTCACGCGATCAGCAGTTTGTTATTAATTACTTTAATGAGCAAAACAACTTTGCAAGCAAGCAAGTAGACAACAAAAGCGCAGGCGTAATTGGTTACTCAATGGGTGGCTATGGCGCTGTAAATACAATAGGTGGTTGTTACGCTTTTAATGAGCAAACTACAGCTATGTTTACGGGTATGAAAGACCCAGCTCAAATTAAACAAGTACAGCAATTACTAAACAGCTGCGCTGGTGGGCAATACCAAAACCCAAAAGTAGACCCGCGTATAAAAGCGATGGTGGCCTTTGCACCATGGGGCGGACAGCACGCTATATTTGATGCCAAAGCAATGGAAAATATTAAAGTACCTTCGCTTTATGTAGCCGGTAACCTAGATGACATTTCAGGCTACGAAGGCATTAAAAGTCTTTATGAACAAACAGGCAGCAAAGATAAGTACATGCTTACTTACAAAAATGCACGCCACAATATTGCACCACACCCAGCCCCTGCTATTGCACAAAGCAGCAGTGAGCTAGATATAGGCCATTACTACGAGCCTTCGTGGTCTATGCGTACACTAAACGAAATCAACAAACACTTTGTACTTGCCATGATGGATTGCCACGTAAAAGGCATAGCCAGCGAGTGTAAATACTTAGATTTACCACAAAACGGCGACCAAGCTGTTGTTGATGGTAAGCCGCTGCCACAGTGGCGCGGGTTTGATAATCGCTTTTCTACCGGTATGGATTGGCAACAAGCTAAACCTCACACCAAGTAATAATAAACTTTAAGCGGCTGTTTTAATCAATAGCCGCGTACGCCCTTAAAATAATGCAAAAATAAAACGCCTTTTATATAAAAGAGTTACCAGAAAATATTAGCGTGTTTATTTTTTAATCTGCTATTTTAAGAAAAAACCATTGCCATTAACTTCGGTTAAAGGCAATCTAGTCATATATAAGATAAGATAAATAACACAAATATCATGTCCAAATACATACTCTCAATTGATCAAGGAACCACAAGCTCTCGGGCCATCTTGTTTACAAAAGATGCAGACGTTTTTGGTACAGCACAACAAGAATTTTCGCAGCATTTTCCACAAAATGGTTGGGTAGAACACGACCCTAACGATATTTGGCAAACAGTGCTTAGCACTAGTCGCGAAGTGTTAACTAAAAACGATGTAAAGCCTGAAGAAATTATTGCCATTGGTATCACCAACCAGCGCGAAACCACTTTAGTGTGGAACAAAAAAACAGGCAAAACAATTTATAACGCTATTGTATGGCAAGACCGTCGCACCAGTGACTATTGCGAAAGCTTAACAACTGATGAGCTTTGCCAAACGATAAGCGAAAAAACAGGCTTATTGCTCGACCCTTATTTTTCGGCCACTAAAATTCGTTGGATTTTAGATAACGTTGAAGGCGCACGCGAACAAGCCCTTTCAGGTGAGCTCGCCTTCGGTACGGTTGACACTTACCTACTTTGGCAGCTAACAGGCGGCAAAGAGCACCGCACCGATGCAACCAATGCATCGCGCACCATGTTATTTAATATTCACACCCAGCAGTGGGATCAAGAGCTTCTAGAGTTATTCGATATTCCAGAATCTATGCTGCCAGAAGTAATGGATTCAGCTGACGAGTTTGGTTCAACCAGTGCTGACATTTTTGGCGCGCCAATTCGTGTTTGTGGTATTGCAGGCGATCAGCAAGCTGCGCTTGTAGGACACGCATGTTTTGAACAAGGCATGGCTAAAAGTACTTACGGTACTGGCTGTTTTTTAATGCTTAACACTGGCGAAAAAGCACTGACCTCAGAAAACCGCTTATTAACCACTGTTGCTTATAGATTAAACGGCAAGCCAACTTACGCCATTGAAGGCAGTATATTTATGGCTGGCGCAACTATGCAGTGGATTGTTGAAGGCTTAAAACTACTTAGCCATGCTGGCGAAAGTGAATCGATGGTTAAAGATGTACCGCTCGATCATGGTGTATTTTTAGTGCCTTCGTTTACGGGTTTAGGTGCTCCTTATTGGGACCCTAATGCACGTGGCGCTATTTTAGGGCTAACACGCGATTCGGGTATTAGCACCATAGTTGCCGCAGCGCTGCAATCAGTTGGTTACCAGACCAAAGATTTACAAAAAGCGATGGAGCGTGATGGTCTTCGCCCAAGTGTGCTTCGTGTAGATGGCGGTATGGTAAAAAATAATTGGGTTATGACCTTTTTATCAAACATTTTAGGCGCAACAGTTGAGCGCCCAACTGTGACCGAAACCACTTCTTTAGGCGTAGCATATTTAGCTGGCTTACAAACAGGTGTGTACGAGTCGACTGAGCAGTTATCTAAAATGTGGACATGCGACCGTCGTTTTGAGCCAACCATGAGTGCCGACGAGCGTAACGATCTATACGCAAAATGGCAGCACTGCGTAGCTCAAGTATGCTTAACGAATAAAAACTGCCCATAGTAAATACTAAGTGGTTAAGGCTAATACTTTAACCACTTTGCTTTTTTAACTTAGCTAAATGCTAGATTTAAAATGCATGCTTTACTGCTTTAAATTGAAAATGGATTGGCGTCAAAATTAACGAATAAAAAACTGGGTTTTCTATTGTCAAATGAAAACAGCAGCTTTATGATGCTTATGTCTTATTTATATTACAAATAAAAAGGTTAGCTCGGTGGAATTAGCAGATAACGAATATGACTTACTAGTCATCGGTGGCGGTGTAAACGGCACTGGAATAGCAGCTGATGCAGCAGGCAGAGGATTAAAAGTACTCTTGTGCGAACAATCAGACCTTGCCTGTGCAACATCTTCAAACAGTTCTAAGCTGATCCACGGTGGTCTGCGCTACCTTGAGCATTACGAATTTAGATTAGTAAAAGAAGCCCTAGCAGAGCGAGAAGTGCTACTTAAGAACGCACCTCACATTATGTGGCCACTAACCTTTAGATTGCCGCATCAAAAGCATTTACGCCCTGCGTGGATGATTCGCATTGGTTTGTTTATGTATGACAACCTAGCGAAACGCGAAACACTTGCGGGTTCTCGAAGCATTAAATTTGGTGAAAATAGCGTTTTAGAACCCTCTATTACCAAAGGGTTTGAATACTCTGATGGCTGGGTTGACGATTCTCGCTTAGTCGTTTTAAACGCCCTTGCAGCGCAGGAAAAAGGCGCCGTTATTACCACACAAACTAAGTGTGTAAATGCTAAACGTGAGCAAGGTAAATGGCAGGTAACGCTTGAGCAGCAAAAGAGTAAAGCTAAATACACCATTTCTGCCAAAGGCATTGTTAATGCTGCGGGTCCTTGGGTAGCTAAATTATTTGATGAAGCCCTAACAGAAAAATCACCACAAAATATTCGCCTTGTAAAAGGTAGTCACATTGTAGTGCCTCGCATTCACGATGAGAAACAAGCTTATATTTTACAAAATAAAGATCAGCGCATTGTGTTTGTTATTCCGTTTGAAGATGACTTCTCACTTATTGGCACAACCGATGTAGAACACAAAGGTGAAGCACAAGACGTTAAAATTAGTGATGAAGAAATTGATTACTTAATTGATATTACTAATACCTACTTTAAACAACCGATTAAACGCGAAGACATAGTACATACCTTTTCAGGTGTACGCCCATTACTTGATGACGAATCAGTTAATGCACAAGCCGTTACTCGCGATTATAAATTAGAGCTTTCGAGTGATGCTAAGCAAACACCTCTACTGAGTGTGTTTGGTGGAAAAATTACAACTTATCGCAAACTTGCCGAAGCTGCGGTTAATAAGCTTGAAGACTTTTACCCACAAATGAGCAAAGCGTGGACCAAGCATAGCTCGCTCCCTGGTGGTGATTTTAGCTCTGTAGAAGCACTTAAATCAGAGCTAAAAGCAAAATACGAATGGCTACCTGAAATAACACTTAAACGTTTTGTACGCACTTATGGTACTCGTGCTAAACATATATTAGGTAGTGCAACTGGGTTGAGTGATTTAGGCCAAGATTTTGGCCATGGTTTATTTGCAGCAGAAGTAGATTACTTGCTAAATGAAGAGTGGGCAGAAAACGCATACAATATTTTATGGCGCCGCAGCAAATTAGGACTACGTTTTAATGAGGCACAAGTTGCTGCGCTTAATGATTATATTGAGCAAAGCAAAGCGGCTAAAATTGTTTAATAACCGCTAAAGTAATTGGCTGTTATAGTCCTAAAAACTTCCCTGCAACCCCTTTATAATTTAATTATTATAGAGGGGTTTATTTTTTTGACTCTAAATTAAATAAGTAATTAAAGCCGCTTAGCGTGGCTGTTTTAATATCAAACTCAACACACTTAACACCAATTTGTTTAAGCGCTGTGGTAAAACACTTATTAAGCTGCTTTGTGCCAATCACCACAACTTGTGTATCACTCAATAATTGCCATTCGCTAGCATGGCGAGCTGCTCGTACATCACTGCCAATTAATACACCCGACAAATAGGCTTTAGCTTGTACTGGCGTTAACTCCTTTGAAAGCTGGCGTGTACGCACACTAAAAATACCATGTGCCAAGTTACCGCTATCACTACCTAAAGTTAGCTCACAGCCTTGCTCAAATGCTTTAAAATCAAAATCACCTTCTGCGCAGTCGTTAGGAATTAAAACACTTTGATGACATAACAAATCATATAACTCACCGGTCATAGCTGTTTTAAAGCAAATGATTTCGCCGTTGTTTATAAGCACCCATTTAGTATGTGTACCAGGTAAACATAATAATATTTTACCTTGTTGATACTCTGGATTTTGTTTTAAAAACCCTAAAATTTGCAGCTCTTCGCCGCGCATTACATCAAATAAGCTATTTTGCAGCGTACACTTTGTGCCTGGTAGCGCTTTAATTGTATGCCCATCGCAATCAAAGCTAACCGCAGCATTAAGTAGCCCTTCGGGATTAATTGGGCATTCTAAATATGGCGTTTCGTGCCAGCCGATGCTTGAGGTAATTTGCCCTGCAATATATATAGGTAAACTGCCATATTCTTGCTTCCACACCGAAATCGTGTCGATTAGGGTTTGCTCAAAATTTTGATTCGCCTTAACAACGCCAGGGCCATCACGTTGTGCTAATAATTTAAGTGTTGATTGCGCTTGTACTTCGCACAAATAAGCACGTAAATGGCTCGTGCCCCAGTCAACAGCAATAAAAAGAGATGAATTAGCCAAGCTTTAAAGCCTCCCACCGTCGATTTTAATACTCTGCCCGGTGATCATACTGCTTTCATCGGCGGCTAAAAAGAGTGCCAAATTAGCAACATCTTCAGGGGTAACTAATTTTTTAAGCGCCATGGCTTCCATCCACTTAACTTGCTCTTCTTCGGTAAACCAACTTGCTAGTTGACGGTCGGTGGCCACCCACCCTGGCAAAATAGCGTTAACGCGAATACCAAACTCGCCGTAATCGCGAGCCAATGCCTTAGTCATACCAATTAGCCCTGCTTTTGCGGTTACATAGCCTGCCATTTGTGGCTGGCCCATAATCGCGTTAATAGAGCTAAAATTAATGATACTGCCGGCTCCATCGCCTTTCATAAAAGACATAGCAACTTGAGAGGCAAAAAATGCAGGGTTTAAGTTTATTTGTAAGCACTGATCCCAGTCTTGCACTGTAACGTCTTCGCTCGCTTGGCGGCGGTCGTTCGCTACATTATTAACTAATACATTAATGGCACCAAAAGCGGCGCATGCATCCACAAGTGATTGCTGAAGTGCATGAGAGTCAGTTACATCAACTTGCCTATACCATAGTTTTGCATTGGGTAAATCACGAATAAGCGATTGCGCTGCCTTATCATCAATATCTATAAATGCTACTTTTGCATTTTGGTTTACAAAGGACTTAACCATTGCTCTGCCAATGCCTGATGCACCGCCTGTAATAAAAATAACTTTACCAGAAAGACTATGATATTGAGCTAGGGTGTTCAAATTCAACTCTCCATACAGCGCATTTTCAATTTTATTTAAACTCTTTATAAACTTACACTTACAGTATAAAGAGCCAAACTAAGTTGTTATTGCTGTGCTAAAATATTTAACTAATTAAAAGTTTATATCATATCCTTAAGTACATTAATATGATATATGATATATAATAAAGCAATATATCAACTCGGAATCCTGCGCAATGAAAAGCCAACCCCGTCAAAATTTAACACAACAATTAACCCACGATTTGGGTTTTGCTATTGTGCGTGGTGTTTACCCTGTAAGCGAAGGCCTGCCTTCTGAAGCCGATTTATGTATAAAGTATGATGTAAGTCGCAGCGCTACCCGCGAAGCGGTAAAAATGCTCTCTGCTAAAGGATTAATTTCATCCCGTCCTAAGCAAGGTATTCGTGTATTACCTGAAAGCAGCTGGAACATGTTTGATACCGACGTACTACGTTGGATTTTAAGCAGCAAGCCATCACTTTCATTATTAAAAGAGTTTACTCAAGTACGCGTTGCCCTTGAACCACAAGCGGCCGCTCTTGCTGCACTAAATGCAACAGCTGAACAACTCGCTGAAATTGATAACGCCTTAGCCCGCATGGCTGAAGCAGACGAAGGCTTGGACGATCCACTAGAAGCTGACATTGCTTTTCATACCAGCATATTAGTTGCCAGTAACAATCGCTTTTTTGTGCAGTTAACTGAGTTTATTAGTACTGCCCTTAGAGTAAGTATTCGTTATACAAACCACATTAAAGGTGTACCGGGCGCAGACGTTGCTAAACACGCTGATATTTTAGAAACCATAAAGTCACGCGATCCTGAACGCGCTAAAAAAGCAGTAGAAACAATTTTAGAAGAAGCACTGCAGTTAATTGAATCTAAATTAGTTTAATGTTATTTCAACATATTGTATAAATATTGAGTCCATCGAATTTACTCTTTGCAGTATATTTTATGGACTTTTTTATTGCCTATAAGGCTTAATAGCAATCCGCAATAATACTTAATCATTTTGCGGGGCTAAACGTGTCGCTACCTGCGTTAAAAAATTCTCATTTACGACTGCATGGATGCAGAAGGTAGAGCAATGCAGGAGCAATTGCCGAGAACAACTAAATAGCGAATTTTTTGCCTAGCTACCAACACGTTTTTCCGCCCTCAAAATAGCTCATTTAATTAAGCGAATTGGTATAAATTACAGGCATTAAAAAATCCGATATCAGTCTCCTGATATCGGATTTTTAGTTATTTAAATCAGATTAATAACTCTGGTTATTAACTGAGATAAAACGCCTTTTACAGGCTAGAATTACAATCCTAATTTCTTCTCAAGGTAATGGATGTTAGTACCACCATTTTGGAAGTTTTCATCTGCAAGAATTCTCTTATGCAAAGGAGTATTAGTTTTAATTCCGTCAATTACTAGCTCGTTAAGTGCATTGCGCGCACGGGCAATAGCTACATCACGGTTTTCACCGTAAGTAATTAACTTACCAATCATTGAATCGTAATGTGGTGGAACCGTGTAGTCAGCGTAAATATGGCTGTCCCAACGAATACCTAAACCACCTGCTGGATGGAAACGTGTAATTTTACCCGGTGACGGGATAAACGTTTCAGGATCTTCAGCATTAATACGACACTCAATAGCATGACCACGAATAACAACGTCGTCTTGAGTGAATGATAACGGTTGACCCGCTGCAATTTTTAACTGCTCTTTCACTAAATCGATACCAGTAACCATTTCAGTTACAGGGTGTTCAACCTGAATACGTGTATTCATTTCGATGAAGTAAAACTCGCCGTTTTCGTATAAAAACTCAAACGTACCTGCACCGCGGTATCCAATTTCGATACATGCACGTGTACAGCGCTCGCCAATGAATTTACGCGTTTCAGCAGTAATTCCTGGTGCTGGAGCTTCTTCAACTACTTTTTGGTGACGACGTTGCATAGAACAATCACGTTCACCTAAATGTACTGCATTACCTTGGCCGTCTGCTAATACTTGAACTTCGATGTGGCGTGGGTTTTCAAGGAATTTTTCCATGTAAACCATGCTATTACCAAAGAATTGCTTAGCTTCTTGCTGTGTTAATGCAATTGAATCAATAAGTTCAGATTCGCTGCGAACAACACGCATACCACGACCACCACCGCCACCAGCGGCTTTGATGATTACCGGGTAACCGATACGCTTAGCGATTTGCATGTTGCGTTCTTTATCATCTGATACCGGGCCGTCAGAGCCAGGAACACATGGAACGCCGGCTTTACGCATTGCTGCAATAGCAGACACTTTATCACCCATAAGGCGAATAGTGTCGCCACGAGGACCGATAAATACAAAACCACTTTGCTCAACTTGGTCGGCAAAATCAGCATTTTCTGCAAGGAAACCGTAACCAGGATGAATCGCTACAGCGTCAGTTATTTCAGCCGCAGCAATAATGCGCGGAATATCTAAATAACTTTCAGTTGCTGATGGTCTACCAATACAGATGGTTTCATCTGCAAGCAATACATGCTTAAGATCGCGATCTGCCGTTGAATGCACAGCAACCGTTTTGATCCCAAGCTCTTTGCAGGCGCGCAATATACGAAGTGCAATTTCACCTCGGTTTGCAATGACTACTTTATCTAACATTAGAGTTGGCCTTTTAGGTTACGCTATTATTCAATGATGAATAGAGGTTGATCAAATTCTATTGGCTCGCCATTTTCAGCTAAGATAGCTCTTACTGTACCGGCTTTATCTGATTCAATTTGGTTCATCATTTTCATAGCTTCGATAATACAAAGTGTATCGCCAACTTTAACTTGCTGACCAACTTCTACATATGCTGGAGCTTCAGGAGACGCAGCTGAGTAAAAAGAACCAACCATTGGTGATTTAACTTGATGACCCGTAGGCTCAGCTGGTGCTGCTGCTTCAACAGCTACAGGAGCCGCTGCAACTGGTGCTACTGGCGCTGGTGCATATTGCTGTGGAGCAAATTGCGGGTAACCAGGGCCTGCGCTCATGTTGTTACGGTTAATACGTACTGATTCTTCACCTTCAGTGATTTCTAGCTCAGCAATACCTGATTCTTCTACTAATTCGATAAGCTTCTTTATCTTGCGAATATCCATTACACGACCCGCCTATTTTGTTTGTGTGTTAATTTAAAATTAAATTGCGCTTTGCAACCGGCTCACAGCCGCATTCAATGCTGCGTGATAACCCATTGCGCCTAATCCACATATCACGCCTTGTGCCACATCAGAAAAATACGAATGATGACGAAAGGCTTCACGTGCGTGCACATTACTTAAGTGCACCTCAAAAAACGGAATATCAACACTCAACAGTGCATCACGTAATGCGACGCTCGTATGCGTAAATGCAGCTGGGTTGATAATTATGTAATCAACCGCTTGCCAAGCATCGTGAATTCGTTCGATGAGTGCTTGCTCACTATTACTTTGAAAATGCGTTAACTCAACATCTAGACTATTAGCAGCACTGGTTAGCTCCTCCATAATCTCACTCAGCGTCTGAAAACCGTATTTATCCGGTTCACGTTTGCCCAGCATGTTTAAATTTGGACCATTTATAACTAAAAGGTTAAATTTTGCAGCCATAATACGCGATATATCCTATAAGTAATGAGTTAAGCGGTTACTAACTAGTTTTTCACTTTTAAGTAAGCAGAAAAAGCAATGTAGCAACAATTTCTCACGTTAACCAACTATTATAGTGATTTCGACGTAAATAGCAGCAAAATACTGGTCTTATCAGTGTTGGAGGTACAAATAAAAGAAGAGTTAAGAAGGTGCCACTCTCTAAATCAATTCAAGTGGCACTATTGCACTATTATTGTGCGCTGGTGCGCACTATAGCTAGGTGTTTAGCAAAATCATCAGCGTTTAAAAAGCCTGTCACTCGTTGCGTGCTAAGCTCTTGACCTTGAGTATTAAAAAACAAAATACTCGGTAAACCAAACACCGTGTACTCTTCCATTAGCTCAATTGTTTTATTATCACTCTCAGTTAAATCAATTTGAATAAGCTGATAGTGGCTAAACTCACTTTGCACTTTGGCATCAGGAAAGGTGTAATGTTCAAACTCTTTACACGCCACACACCAGTCGGCATATAAATCGACCATAACCATTCGACCTTCGTCGTTTGCTTGTGCAACTGCTTCTTTTAATTCTGCTAAATCAGCAACCTGTTTAAACTCATTATTTTGTGAGCTTACCTGTACTGTTTGTACTTGAACTGGCCAAAAGTAGTTTTTAGTCAACGTAAAGCCTGTAATAACTAATAGAGTTGCAGCAAACCATAATGCAGTTTTTAACTTGCTTTGTGTTTGGCTACTTTGCCAATGATGTAAGTACAGTGCTGTTGCTAATGCAAGCACACCTGCCATTAATAATATAATCTCGGCGCTTACTAGTCGCTCAAGTAATATAAGCGGCACAACGAGCATCACAAAACCAAACAAGGTTTTAACTTGCTCCATCCAACCACCCGCTTTAGGAAGCAATTTACCGCCAGATGTACCAAGTAATAAAAGTGGTAACCCCATACCTAAACTAAGCACGTACAGTGTTAAACCACCTACTAAATAATCACCACTTTGCGCTACAAATAACAGTGCCGCCGACAGTGGCGCTGTAGTACAAGGTGATGCTATTAATCCCGAAAGTACACCCATTAAAAATACGCCAACGTAGTTGCCGCCTTTTTGGTTGTTACTTACTTGGGTTAGCTTGCTCATCATACTGCTTGGCAGTTTAATTTCGTACCAACCAAACATCGACATAGCCAATAATACAAATAATAAACTAAAGCTGATTAACACAAATGGATGCTGTAAATACCCCTGCACTTGCCCACCAAGCGCAGCAACAACTAAGCCAAGCGCTGCATAGGTAACTGCCATACCTTGTATATATACAAACGACAACGCAAACGCTTTTTTAGTTGAAAGGTTTTGCTGACCCGCAATTAAGCTCGACAAAATAGGAAACATTGGAAATACGCATGGCGTAAAAGCAAGGCCTACACCAACAGCAAAAAATATGAGTAAATTAGTTATTAAGCTCTGACTGGCTAATTGCTCAGTAAAAGTCAGTTCTTTTTCGGTGTCATCCGAATTTGTTGTAGGTTCAGCTGCTGGATCGTTGAGTGCTGCAAATGTACTTTGCGCTGTTGCCGCTTCATCGGTAGCGCTATTTTGATCTACATTTTTAATCTGTGCGCCACTAATTACACTAAGTGGAATGCTAATCACTTCTGGTGGATAACAAAGCCCTGCTTTTGCACAGCCCTGATAGCGAACTTTAACAACCGCTCCCTCAGTGATATTACTTAACTTACTAACAACGCTCGCGGTATTAAAAAAGACTTCTGTTTTACCAAAAAATTCATCTTCAATAATTTCGCCACTACCAGAGTCACCTACTTGGATGTTTGCACCCTTGGCAATGATTTCTATTTTCTTTTTATATAAATAATAGTCTGGTGCTATATCCCAACCTACAAACAAGGTGCTGCCTTGCTGATCAAAGTCAAATACAAACGCTTGGTCTACAGGTAAAAAAGTGTGTTGAGGAGGCCCAAGTAGATCACCAAGCACATTATTAGTCGCAGCCTTTACAGGTACGGTTAATAATGTAACCAACAATAAAAAGAAAAAACGCATTAATTCAGTACCTCGTCCATCCAATTAAAATACGCCAAATTTCCCGTAGAAACTTCTAAAACCTGAATCTCTGGCACTTCGTAGCTATGTAACTCTTTTATTGTTAGAAACACATCGTTCATTTTATCTGATTTCGTTTTTATAAGTAGCTTAGCCTCAGTTGCTTCTGCAACTTCGCCTTCCCACATATAAATAGAGCCCATGTTAGGTAAAATATTTACACAAGCAGCTAGTTTTTTTTCTACCAACGCCCTTGCAAGTGTTCGTGCTTCTGCTTCGTCTTTGCAGGTCGTAAAAATCATTTTAAAATGCGTAGTCATTATGAACCTATACTTATTGGACAGTGTCTAGCATCATAGTATCTGATAGCCGATACAATGTGTAGACGCTAAAATATCAGTAAAATGACGATACCTATGCCCTAACCTTGAAAAGAGACCTCGTCACCCTCATTTATATTTCATCAACTCTTTTGAGTGTCATTATTTAGAGAGCGCTATGTTTAGATTTTTATTTGTGTTGTTTATTATCATCCCTATTATCGAAATCGCTTTGCTGATTCAAGTAAGCGACGTGATTGGCGGATTTGCAACAATTGCACTTGTTGTTATTACGGCGATTTTAGGTGCCAAAATGGTTAAAACACAAGGTATGGGGGCGCTGCAAAACGTACAAGCGCAAATGGCGCAAGGGCAAATGCCAGCCAAAGAATTATTTACCGGTATATGCGTTGTAATTGCAGGTGTATTACTCCTTACTCCTGGCATTATGACTGACGTATTTGGGCTACTATTATTAACCCCTGCAATTCGTAACAAATTGGCTGCAGGCCTTGCTAGCCAAGCAACTGTTAGAATGAGCGCAGGCATGCAACAAGGGCCATCGCCGTTTGCTGGGCAGCAACATGCTGAACGAGAGCAAGGGCAAATGGAACGACCAACCACTATTGATGGTGAATATGAGCGAAAAGATTAAAAATTTATCGTTTTTTCTCTTGGAATTTTTCACTCTACCCCCATTAATGAATGCAAATTAGAAAAGCTTTTTTCTGTACTGTTCAGAAACTGTTAGGAGAACTAAAAAACATGAACATTCGTCCTTTACAAGATCGCGTAATCGTTAAACGTCTAGAAGAAGAAACAAAATCTGCTGGCGGTATTGTATTAACTGGCTCTGCAGCTGAAAAATCAACTCGCGGAGAAGTTGTAGCCGTAGGTAATGGTCGCGTTTTAGAAAACGGTGACGTGAGAGCGTTAGAAGTTAAAGCCGGTGACACTGTGTTATTTGGCTCATATGTTGAAAAAGTTGAAAAGATCGAAGGTCAAGAGTACCTGATCATGCGTGAAGATAATATTTTAGGCATTGTAGGCTAAACCTACTTTTCGTTTATAAACATTTAAGAATTTAGAGGAATTTAAAACATGGCAGCAAAAGAAGTACTTTTTGCAGGTGACGCACGCGCTAAAATGCTAACTGGCGTAAACATCCTGGCAAACGCAGTAAAAGTTACATTAGGTCCTAAAGGCCGTAACGTTGTACTTGATAAATCATTTGGCTCTCCAGTTATCACCAAAGATGGTGTATCTGTAGCAAAAGAAATCGAACTTGAAGACAAGTTTGAAAACATGGGCGCACAAATGGTTAAAGAAGTTGCATCTAAAGCAAATGATGCAGCCGGCGATGGTACAACTACCGCTACAGTACTTGCACAGTCTATTGTTAATGAAGGCCTTAAAGCTGTTGCAGCGGGCATGAACCCAATGGATCTTAAGCGCGGCATCGACAAAGCAGTTATTGCTGCTGTTGCAGAGCTTAAAGCGTTATCTGTTCCTTGTTCTGATACTAAAGCAATTGCACAAGTAGGTACTATTTCAGCTAACTCTGATAAAGAGATTGGCGACATCATTGCACAAGCAATGGAAAAAGTAGGCCGTAACAGTGGTGTTATTACTGTAGAAGAAGGTCAATCACTTGAAAACGAACTAGATGTTGTTGAAGGCATGCAGTTTGACCGTGGTTACTTATCTCCTTACTTTATCAACAGCCCAGAAAAAGGCACTGTTGAACTAGATAACCCATTTATTCTACTTGTAGATAAAAAAATATCTAACATCCGCGAATTATTACCAACATTAGAAGCGGTTGCTAAAGCAAGCAAACCACTACTAATCATCGCAGAAGACCTTGAAGGCGAAGCACTAGCTACATTAGTAGTTAATAACATGCGCGGTATTGTTAAAGTATCAGCAGTTAAAGCACCTGGTTTTGGCGACCGTCGTAAAGCAATGCTACAAGATATCGCTGTATTAACTGGCGGTACTGTTATTTCTGAAGAAATCGGCTTAGAGCTTGAAAAAGCAACAGTTGAAGACCTAGGTACAGCTAAGCGCGTAATTATCACTAAAGATGATACAACAATCATTGATGGTGCTGGTGAAGAAGCGGGTATTAGCGGTCGTGTTTCACAAATTAAAGCACAAATCGAAGAAGCAACATCAGACTACGATAAAGAGAAACTACAAGAGCGTATGGCTAAACTAGCCGGCGGTGTTGCAGTAATCAAAGTAGGTGCTGCTACTGAAATGGAAATGAAAGAGAAAAAAGACCGCGTTGAAGATGCATTAAATGCAACTCGTGCAGCGGTTGAAGAAGGCGTAGTACCTGGCGGCGGCGTTGCACTTGTACGTGCAGCTAGCAAGCTGGTTGATTTAGTTGGCGACAACGAAGATCAAAACCACGGTATTAAAGTTGCACTTCGTGCAATGGAAGCACCACTTCGTCAAATCGTAACTAACGCTGGCGAAGAAGCATCTGTTGTAATTAACGCAGTCAAAGGCGGCGAAGGTAACTTTGGTTACAACGCAGCAACTGGTGAATACAACGACATGATTGAAATGGGTATCCTAGATCCAACTAAAGTAACACGCTCTGCATTACAGTTTGCAGGGTCTATTGCGGGTCTAATGATCACTACTGAAGCAATGGTAGCTGAAATCCCAAAAGATGAAGCTGGTGGCGCTGATATGGGTGGCATGGGCGGAATGGGTGGTATGGGCGGAATGATGTAAACCGCTCCCCCATGATCGCATAAGCGTTCATAAAGCTTTATAAGGCCCGCAAGACATTGTTTTGCGGGTTTTTTTATAACTTTGATAAGTTCACAAGGTTTCATTAGATCTTTTTAAATTTCGAAAGTTTAGGGTACTTATGTGGGGTACTTCACAAACATCGAGATAAAAATAGATCTAATTTTTAATAAAACACCCCTACTCTAATCAAATAGGTATTAAGAAATCATGCTAAACAATGAAAAAATCAAAGCGCTAAAGTGCCCAGAAGATAAAGAACAACTCAAGAAGTTCGATAGTAATGGCTTGTATTTATTAGTAAATAGCACAGGATCGAAACTGTGGCGTCTTAAATACAAGTACGGGGGAAAACATAAATTAATGGCTTTAGGAAAATACCCCACAACCCCCCTCAAAGACGCAAGAAAAAAAGCTGATGAAGCTCGCCTTTTACTCCTCGATGGAATTGATCCAATGGCTGAGCGAAAGCTTAAGAAACATCAAAGTTATTGTGAACATTTAAACTTTGGCGTAATTGCACATCAATGGCTAGAACTAAACGAAACCGAGTGGAGTGAGGACAATTATAAAAAGCTTGCCCGATGGCTGAACAATGACCTAAAAAATCTCTGTAAGCTACAAATAGATCAAATAACAAAACAACACTTAATCAAAATCGTTAATCTGTTAGTAGATGCTAATACAAAGAAAAAAGTACCTCCGTTGTTGTCAATGTTAAATCGAATTTTTAAATATGCTAGTACAAAAAATATAACAGACAACAACCCACTGATTAATTTCGACTACACACAATTAGTAGGTAAAATGCCGAGAGTTAAAAATCATGCGGCTATTACTGACTCTAAGCAACTAGGTCAACTGATATACGATATCGAGAATAACACTTTTGGCAACTATTGCTCTCGTGAGGCACTTAAACTGCTGCCACACTTATTTATTCGCCCACATGAACTTCGGCATCTAAAATGGGAGTATATAGACTTTGAGAGTGCATATATCAAGATCCCTAGCTTTTTGATGAAAGCTCGAAATGAACATATTGTTCCACTTACGCAGCAGACCTCAGCTCTTTTAAGAGCAATTCATCAAAACACTAATTACTCTGAATATGTGTTTCCTTCGGAAAAAAATCCATGTCTGCCAATGAGTAAGAATGTATTAAATAACAGATTAAAGGCTCTTGGATACACCAGCGAGCAAATAGTATCACACGGATTTCGTGGCACAGCTTCTACCATACTAAACGAGCTAGAAGAAGATTATCACCATATTGAAACGCAATTAGCTCACCAAATAGGTAACTCAACATCTCGCTCGTATAATCACGCAAAATTTCTAAAGCAACGCAGAGCTATGATGCAGCGATGGTCTGACTTACTCGAAAAATTGCGAGATGAAGCGGTGCCCCCTCATTTTTAATGGGGCTTGCGGTTTAACTTTTCCAGCAGTTCTTATACTGATGTTATGTGGTAATTCCCCTAGTTTATCTGTGTTTAAGTAACTGAAAACGGGAAGTTAGGTAATAAAGTGATCTACTTCCCACATTATGAACCGAGACTTCACTATTAGGTCCCTATAAGTTGTTCTGTGTAAAAGGTGAACAGCTTTCCACACACTGCTAGTTGGGCCACTCTACAAAGGTAATCTAAAAGTTATATTAAATGGCCCAGTTCTTAACATTATAGCGCGGTAGACAGGGCTATTGCCGGTGATTTAACAAAAGGTGAGCCGTTTCCCACACACTACAAGCTGGCCTACTCTACAAAAAGGTGATCTAAAAGTCAGATT
>NZ_JADYWR010000022.1:0-63740 GCF_015864705.1 Pseudoalteromonas sp. NGC95 | reverse complement strand
CAGAAAGCCTCATTCTAGAGCCACGAAGGGGGCGAAGTTTTCCTCGTTCAGTCAACCCAAGACCACAGCGGTACGCTAGAAATAAAAAAGCCGTTCACCTTAAGTGAACGGCATTAGAGCTTCGGCTCCCTTTTTACATAGCTTCACAAACTAAATCACAACATAGGTTGTTTTTAGGTATATTTAATTACTTAATAAAAAATAAAAATACAACAAGGACTTTGACTGATGAAACGTACTCCATTCGCACTCGCAGCACTATCGCTCGCTATTTTAAGTGGCTGTAATCAAGCCCCTGAAGAAACCAAAAAAAGTAATACACAAGTTAAAACGGTTCAAGTAGCCCAAGCTGTAGCGCCGGTAGCTAAAAAAGTGCCACATGAAATGACTATTCATGGTGATACACGTATAGATGATTACTATTGGCTGCGTGATGATGAACGTAAAGCACCTGAGGTAATTAACTACTTAGAAGCTGAAAATACGTATACTGATGCAATGCTCGCACATACTAAAACGCTGCAAAGTGAGTTGTTTGAAGAGCTAAAAGGGCGTATCCAAAAAGACGATGATTCAGTCCCAGTTAAAAACGGTGATTATTTTTACTCAACGCAAACACGTGGCGATAACGAGTACACTACTTACTTACGCAGCAGCGATTTTGCAGGTACGGATCAGCAAGTTATTTTAGATGTAAATGAGCTTGCTAAAGGCCATGATTATTATGCAGTAAGTGGCTTAAATGTAAGCCCGAATGGCAATTTAATGGCTTATGGCGAAGATACTGTTAGCCGTCGTATTTATAGTATAAAAATAAAAAATTTAACAACCGATAAATTACTCGAAGATACACTTGAGGGCACCAACGGCGGTATAGTTTGGGCAAACGATAATAAAACTGTTTATTACATTAAAAAAGATTTACAAACTTTATTAGGTTATCAAGTTTATCGTCATACATTAGGTACACCACAAACTGATGATGAGCTAATTTACGAAGAAACTGATACCAGTTACTACATGGGTATGAGTAAAAGCAAAGATGAGTCAGAGATTTATATTTGGCACAGTAGCACGGCTGCATCAGGCGTATCTGTATTAAGTGCTGATGATACTAAGGCAATGCCTAAACGCTTAATTGAGCGCGAAGCAGGGCTTGAATATGATATTTCGAAGCTAGGGAATACTTACTACATTGTAACTAACTTAGATGCTGTAAATTTTCAGCTGATGAAAGTTGATATTGATAAAGCAGGCGACAAGGCTAATTGGCAAAGTGTGATCCCAGCGCGCGATGATATTAAACTCGAAGGCATTGATTTATTTAATGACTACTTAGTTTACCAAGAACGTGAAATGGGCCAATCAAAGTTGATTGCGCGTGATTTAAAAACAGGTAAAGAGTTACCACTGAGCTTTAACGATAGCGCTTATACAATTGGTACTTATGGCAATAACGATATAGATAGCAGCACGTTACGTGTTTACTACACAAGCATGACCACTCCAAGCTCATCGTACGATGTAAATTTAGCGACTGGCGATAAAACGCTTCTTAAGCAACAGGTTGTGTTAGGTGATTTTGATGCTGACAATTACGCTTCAGAGCGCATTTTTGTAACAGCACGCGATGGCATAAAAGTACCGGTAAGTTTAGTTTACCGTAAAGATGCGTTTAAAAAAGATGGCACTAACCCGCTACTGCAATATGGTTATGGGTCGTACGGCGCAACCATGGATCCAACGTTCTCAAGCTCACGTTTGAGCTTGTTAGACCGTGGTTTTGTATTTGCAATTGCCCATGTACGTGGCTCGCAAATGCTAGGTCGTCCTTGGTACGAAGACGGCAAGCTACTCACTAAAAAGAATACATTTAACGACTTTGTTGACGTAACTAAAGCACTGGTTTCTCAAAAGTATGGCGCAAAAGATGAAATATTTGCGTTAGGTGGCAGTGCTGGTGGCTTATTAATGGGCGCAGTAGCAAACCAAGCGCCTGAGCTTTATAAAGGCATGGTTGCTGCGGTACCGTTTGTAGATGTAGTGACAACGATGCTTGATGCGAGTATTCCGCTTACAACAAATGAATACGGCGAATGGGGTAATCCGAACGAAAAAGCGTATTACGATTACATGCTGTCGTACTCGCCATACGACCAAGTATCTAAGCAAGCATATCCTAATATGTTAGTAACGACTGGCTTGCACGATTCACAAGTTCAATACTTTGAGCCTGCAAAATGGGTTGCTAAGCTGCGTGACTATAAAACTGATGACAATAAGTTATTGTTTAAAATAGATATGGAAGCAGGGCACGGTGGTGCATCGGGTCGCTTTAAACGCTTAGAAGATACCGCGCTAAACTATGCATTTATGCTTGATTTAGCGGGTATTAAAAAGTAATTAATATTTAAATAGATTTAACTCAATAAGGTGCTTTTTAAGAAAGCACCTTTTTTTGTGGCAAGTTAAAGCTAAACATAGTGCCTTTACCAATTTCACTTTGTACGTAAATTTCGCTATCCATCAGTTTTAATAACCCTCTGCAAATAGCCAATCCTAAACCACCTTGCTGGCGCCCTTCTTTATTAGAATTACTTGCTTGGTAGTGCGGATCAAAAATAGCATTCAGCTCATCTTCTTTTATGCCTACGCCCGTGTCTGATACATGCACAAATAGTTGATTATCGTCACTGCGTTTTACATGTACTGCAATGCTGCCGCCGCGAGGGGTATGCCTAATTGCATTATCAATTAAGTTACTTAACACGCGCTCTAATTTAGCTATATCGGCAACCACAGGAAAATCACAAATCGCAGGTTCTACCGACAAACTAATGCCTTTTTTGTCAACGGCTAAACTAAATTTTGCCATGCAATCGTAAATGAGTTCACCTAAATTAAAGGTTTCTTTATTTATACTTATTTCGCCATTTTCTAAGTGAGCAAGCTCAAATATTTGCTCTATGAGTAGCTTTAATTGCCCACAATTATTAAGCGATACCTGCAAGTATTCTTGCTGCTCTTGTTTACTTAGCTGCTCGCCCGACTGATTTAATACTTCTAAAAACCCCTGCAGTGAAGCAAGTGGTGTACGTAGGTCGTGCGATAGATGAGTTAGCAACTCTTTGCGTTGTTTATCGCCTTGTTCAAGCGCTTTAAACTGCTCATTAATACGCGTTAGCATGGCTTGAATACTTCGCCCTAAACTATGCACTTCGTTACTTTTTTGCGTTGAATAGTTACTTAGCTTGGTGTCGGTAAGGCTGTAGTTAGCGGCTTCAATATTACTAACATCGCGTGCTAAGCGCTGAATTGGGTTGGTAAAAAAACGTAGTAAAATTAGCATCGCAATAAATAAAAATGCGAGTGCAGAGCCAAGCCATAAAGCAGCTAGCCATAACTTATCATTATTTTTTACAGTGCTTAGTGAGGTATCGTAAGCCTCACCACCAATAATTACATATAAATAACCTTGTAGCTTATCTTGATTAAATACTGGCGCGGCTGAAAATATTTTTTGTTGCTCTTTATTACGAGGATTATCACCATAAATAGGTGCAGCGCTTGGGTCGTTAATCAGCCTTTTTAAAGGCGTTAAACTAATATGCGTGCGTTTAACTTTACCCGGCTTTGCTGAGTAAGTAAGAATTTTTCCGGTTTCGTCTACAAAATAAAATTCAAACGCAGGACCTAATAACATTAAGGTATGGAAGAGGTTTTCAAGCGCTTTATAGTCGTAAACCCCTTCTTTTATTAGTGGGTTATCTTGTACTAAATGTTCCGCTAACGCTAAGTGCAGATTTTGTTCGGCGTGGTGTTTTGAAGTCAGTTCTAATTGCTTGCTCCAGCCGTAAACTAGGGCGCAAATAAAACAAAAAATCACGACTAGCGATATAGCTAATTTTTGATACAAAGATAATTTCATAATAGGTGTCTTAATTGAGTTGGCTAGGGTTTAGTTTGTAACCAACACCCCAAACTGTTTCGATGATAGGCGCTTGTTGGTGTTCTTCTAGCTTGGCACGTAAGCGGTTTATATGTGAATTAACCGTATGCTCGTACCCACTGTGTTGGTAACCCCATACTTTATCGAGTAACTGCTGGCGGCTAAAAACATGATTAGGATGGCGTGCAAAGTAAACGAGTAAATCAAATTCGGTGGCGGTAAGGTTAAGGGCTTGCTTGCCTAAATACACTTGGTGCGAACTAAATTCTATATTGAGTGAGCCTACATTTAGTGTTTGTTCGCTATCAACGGGGGAGTTGTCGTTATTTTGGCTAGCGAGTAGCTGTGCTCTGTGGCGTAATTGGGTTTTTACTCTGGCTTGTAATTCGCGTGCAAAAAAGGGTTTACAAATATAATCATCGGCGCCCATTTCAAGGCCAATAACTCTGTCCATATCGCTACTAAGCGCGGTGAGTAAAATTACGGAGGTAGTTGGGTAATGCTCTTTTATTTTTCGGCATAAGCTCAAACCATCCATTTGGGGTAAGTTTATATCGAGTAAAATAAGTCCGTAGGGATGCTTAGCTATTTTTTTTAAGGCAAGTTCTGCGCTTACAACATGATCAACATGTAAGTTAAGCGACGTTAGCTGCGTGGTAATTAACTTACCTATTTCTCTGTCATCTTCTACTACTAATATTTTTTCGTGACGCATGTATTACCTCGTAAAAAGGGGGGCATCCGTGCTCCCTTACTTCCCCATTACAAGCTGGAACGTTACTGCGTGCGCGTAATTACTATTTTCGATACTGGGTTATCAAACTTATGTTCAACACCAAGTGCTGATGTAGATAATCCATCTTGATTTGAAACAATGCCTGGATGCATCGTTATTATATCGGCTGTATCGTCACGTATTTCGTTGAACCCTTCACCGCTAGCGGCAGGACCTGGCACAGTTTCAGCTGTTTCTGTATTTGCTTCCGTACCCGCATCATAAGCAGTCGTAGTGCGTGATAACGAACCGCCAACTTCTAATGTTGATACATCTAAAGAACTAAGACCGGTAAAAGCATCATTTGTATTCCCAAGCATGGCAGCAAATGACAAATTAAGCGTTTCTTGCTCTTCAACAGTAATTATTACAGTGGTGGTTTCACCAGGGCCAATAGCGCCTTCAGCTGAAACTGCAGCAAGTGCACTTTCGTAGCTGAGGTATTCTTCATTTGCACCGCTTTCTGCAAGCATCTCTAAACCAACAGAAGCTGTGGTACCGAATGACCAAGGTGCTTCATCTTCAAAAGCAATGACAGAGAGTGGTGACAAAGGCTGTCCTGCAGTTAAGTTACTAAAAGTAATAGTAAACTCACTGATCACAGGTTCTACAACAATTGGCTCAACAACGACCGGCTCTTCAACAATTGGGTCGTTATCATTATCGCTACACGCTGCAAGTGTGGTTGCAAGTGCAAGCACTAGTAGACTTTTTTTAAGGTTGTTAGCAGATGACATAATCATGCTCCTACTTAACTGTAACGGTTAATTGTGCTACTGGGTTTAACCATCTGTGTACTGTATTACTTAAATCGCTATTACCCGCTTCTAAATCGTCATCACCTAAGCTACCTGGGTGAATATGGATGCTTGTATTTGTATCACCACTTAATATACCTGTACCGCCAGTGCCAGCGTCGCCACCTGGAGCCGCAGGAATACCCGGAGTACCTGGTGCACCAGAGCCTTCAACTACAAGCTCATTGTTTTGTTCTGTGCCTGCATCGTAAGCATTTAAATTAATTGTGTAAGTACCCGCTTCTGTTGGGATTTTCCAGCTGTTTAAGCCTACAAAGCCATCATTAGTTGGTAGCATCATTGCAGTTAATGATAGGTACTCGTTACCGTCGGTAGTGGTAAGTGTTGCCGTTGTAGATGCGGCTGGTGCAAGTAAACCTTCAGCTGGATTTGCAGCCATATCACTGCCCGCTGCAGTTGCTTGTGCAACTAGCTCTGCAATATTGCCGCCTTCAGCCATTGTTTGTAATGCTGTAGATGCTTGCGTTGCTACTTCAAATAGTGTGTCTTCGCTGTTGTGTGCTGTAATTAACAGTGGAGTGAAGTGAATACCCTTGGTTAGGTTAGTAACTTTTAGGTCTAATTCTGCGGCCATAGTCGATTGGCTAGCTGCCGCTAAAAGAATTGCAATTGTTAATGTAGAAGTTTTCATTATTATTCCTGTAAGTGATGATTCGAGTTAAGTATTGAATAATCGTCTCCAGAAACTCTCACAAACTTATCACTTTTTTATCACAAGATTTCACGCTGTGATTTTTAAATACAAATACGTTGGTTGATTTGTAGACATTTGTTTAGTTAAGAGGCAACATACATAAAACAAAAAGGAGAGTGTTATGGAAGAAAATCAACAGGTTGAACCAGTTAATAAAGATGACCGTATGTGGGCTATGTTATGCCATTTGAGTGCGCTTGCCGGATTTATTGTGCCGTTTGGCTCAATAATTGGGCCATTAATTGTGTGGTTAATTAAAAGAGATGAGATGCCAGTTGTTGACGTGCACGGTAAAAAGGCGCTTAACTTTCAAATAACGATGGCAATTGCATATGTAGTTTGTTTTTTACTGATGTTTGTAGCAGTAGGCTTAATATTACTACCTATAGTGGCAATTTTTGGGTTTGTAATGGTTGTAATGGCAAGTATTAAAGCTAACGAAGGTAAAGAGTTTAATTACCCGTTTAGTTTAAATTTGATAAAATAAAACCTCAGTTATTTTTATACCAATTGCATTAAATTAGTGATCTATTATAGCGATAAGAAAATAGCTCAATAACAAGGCTAAAATTATGATACATAGTTGTTCTATATAAATAATTTTTAACGTCGTTAGTGAGTTATTTAATACGCTAGAATGATCATGTTTTTAATAAAATTGGTATTATAAACCCAGCTATAGGCTGGGTTTTTACGTTTAGCCATAAGGACATTATGCTTTATCTCACGTTATTTATTAGCGCATTTATATCTGCCACATTACTGCCTAGCTCTTCTGAGGTGATAATGGTGGGGATGATTGCCCAAGGTAAAGTTAATTTATGGCTTATGTGGTGCGTAGCAACACTTGGAAATGTATTGGGAAGCTGCGTTAATTACTGGTTAGGTACACAAGTACTGCGTTTTAAAGATAAAAAATGGTTTCCGGTATCGCAAAAAGGGCTTGATAACGCACAAAAGCAATTTAATAAATACGGTGTGTATAGTTTGTTGTTTGCTTGGCTGCCAGTAGTAGGCGATCCGCTAACTGTAATTGGGGGGATATTTAAAGTACGCTTTAGTATGTTTTTATTACTAGTAACACTAGGCAAAGGCGCGCGCTATTTAGCGGTTATCGCCCTTGCCGTAGGATTCGAAAAGCTTTTTTAAATAAGTTTTTTAAGACCTTATTTAGCCCAATCAAGCGTTAACGACACCGAGTCGGCAAAACGCAGTGCATGCGGTTTATCAACACGTGCTTTAGCGTAATGAACACTTGGGTGTGAGTGACAAACCGCAAGAATTTCAGCCACTAATTTTTCGAGCAGTAAAAAGTGGCCTTGCTCTACTAAGCTAATTACTTCTTTGGTGATCACTTTATAATTAAGTGCTTGGTCAACTTCATCCGTTTTACACGCGTCATCAGCAGGGTAGTGAATCTCTAGGTTGATCACTACATCTTGCTTTTTTTCACGCTCATCGGGGTTAAAGCCAATAAACGTACGCAGGCGCAAATTAGTAACGTTAATAATTGCATTAGCCATAGGGTTAACCTTTTATAAGCTGCAAAAATTCGTTGCGTGTTTTAGGGTCGCTTCTAAAGTTACCTAACATTACTGATGTACGCATGCTTGAATTTTGCTTTTCTACACCACGCATCATCATACACATGTGTTTTGCTTCAACAATAACGCCCACACCTTTAGCGCCAGTAACTTCTTCAACTGCTTTAGCGATTTGATGCGTTAGCTGTTCTTGAATTTGAAAACGGCGTGAAAACATATCAACAATACGTGCAAATTTAGACAAGCCCAATACTTTACCGTTTGGAATATAAGCAATATGGCAACGGCCAATAAAAGGTAGTAAATGATGCTCACACATAGAGTAAAGCTCTATGTCTTGCACTAACACCATGTCGTCAGCGTCAGATGTAAATACCGCTTTATTAGTTATTTCATCAAGCGTTTGACGATACCCTTGCGTTAAATATTCCATTGCTTTTGCAGCACGTTTTGGCGTATCAAGTAAGCCTTCGCGGTTAGCATCTTCGCCTACTGCGGTGATGATTTTTTCGTAACTTTCTTTTAATTCATTGTGCATAAATATCTCAGTTTATTTATATTTACTTTAAATGACGGCCGCCATCAACAGGCAAAGAGCGCCCTGTGATGTAGTGGCTTTGTAATAGTAAATCAATGCTATTGATAATTTCTTGGCATCCGGGTTCAATGCCCATTAATGATTTTTTAAGGGTCTTAGCTCGATATTGCTCATCGTCATGTTCATTAAAAATAATGAGTGATGGAGCAACCGAGTTCACTTTTATGTTTGGCGCATATTTAGCGCTAAACGATTTAGTTAAGTTATCGAGAGCTGCTTTACTTGCTGCATAAGCTAAGTGTTTAGGGCTGCCTGTTTCAACTACATAATCAGTAAGGTGAATTATATCAGCAGGTACTTTTTCACTTTGCTGATAGTTTATAAGCAGCTCAGCGCACATTAAATTAATTAAATACGGTGTTTTGGCGTGTATACGCATCATATTATCGAACAGTACTGCAAAGTCAGGATTGTTAGCTTCGCAGTCCCAGCTTGATGCATTGTGAACAATAGCGCGCAGCGATGTTGTATGCTCTTTAAGCGTATTTATAAATGCACTTATACCGTCATCGGTACTAAAATCGGCATAAATACATACAGCGCCTAGTTGCTCTAATTTATCAACAGCGTTGTGGCGAGTACGATACGTAATAATAACAGCCTGCCCTTGGGCTATATAATGCTGAGCGAGCGCTAAACCAATACGTTGGCCTGCGCCGGTAATTAAGATGGGCGATGTCATATAAGGCAGTGTTCTCTTTGGCGGGTAACTTATACCAATATTGTTAAAACATGATCGATCTATCGCTATTTTCTTAGGGCTATAATAGATCACTAACTTAACGCAATTGGTATTATAAAATTCAAAGCGTTAATTTATTAAAATATACGCTGTTTCTTAATCTGTCGATCAAAAA
The DNA here is from genome assembly GCF_015864705.1 of Pseudoalteromonas sp. NGC95. Classification (NCBI taxonomy): domain Bacteria; kingdom Pseudomonadati; phylum Pseudomonadota; class Gammaproteobacteria; order Alteromonadales; family Pseudoalteromonadaceae; genus Pseudoalteromonas; species Pseudoalteromonas sp. NGC95. The sequence goes on along the minus strand of NZ_JADYWR010000022.1, from coordinate 54,505 downwards.
AGCAATTAATCCTCAAAGGCGTTAATTGCTTTATTTTATTTACTAAAACATTAATCGTAAATTGTCGGAATTGGTTGGCGCTTATGTTGTGTACGTATGTAAATACTTACAAGCTTTTGTTCAACGTCTTTAGAAACAGGTTTACCTTCTAAAAAGTCATCAATTTGCTCATAGCTCAAACCAAGTGCTTCTTCATCGGTAAGCCCCGGGCGGTCGCTTTCTAAATCAGCTGTAGGTGCTTTTTCTACTAATAAAGCTGGGGCACCGAGTGCAGTAGCAAGTGCACGCACTTGGCGTTTTGATAAACCAAATAGCGGAGCTAAATCGCACGCGCCGTCACCAAATTTAGTATAAAAACCAGTAATGTTTTCAGCACTATGATCGGTACCCACTACTAAGCCTTGGCAAAAGCCAGCAATTTCGTACTGAGCAACCATACGTTGGCGTGCTTTAACATTACCTTTAATAAAATCTATCTGAGCTTGCTCAGGCAGTGCTTCACCACAGCCAACTACAGCAGCTATAGCTTGCTCATGCAATGCATCAGCCGCAGGTTGTACGTTTACGGTCATACGTTTACTTGGCTGGATAAAATCAACCGCCATTTGCGCTTCGTCTTCATCGGCTTGTACGCCATAAGGTAAGCGCACAGCAATAAATTGGTATTTGTCAGTATCGTGTTCTTTATTTAGCTCGTTTACGGCAAGTTGACATAAGCGGCCGCAAGTTGATGAGTCAACACCACCACTAATACCCAATATTAGTGATCGTGAGTGAGCTGCTACTAAACGTGCTTTAATAAAAGCAACCCGGCGAGTTATCTCAGCATTTACATCAATAGTTGGCTTAACCTTCATTTCAGCCATAATTTCGGCGCGCATTGCCAGCTCCTTATAAAATTTAATATGTGATACGCAATAAACTTATTATGTGATTTAGTCTTAATTAATTAAAGTTTTAAATGAGCTTTTATTTTGCGAAGCTCTACTTTTAATTCTTCTACTTCTGCTAGTAAATCACTTAATTCTTTATCTTTAATTACTTCGCTTGGTAGAGCAACAAAGGCATCGGCGGGATTATTTTGTTGTTCGCCAAATAAATGAATGTATCGGCTGTCGCGTTTGCCTGCTTCTCGTTCTAATTTACGGGCGTAATCGCTTTCAATCAGTTTATTGAGCGCTGTTTCTACTTCATTTACGTTATTAAAATCAGCAAGCCTAGCACTGCGAGTTCTTAATTCACCTGGGGTTTGGGCACCACGTAAAAGTAATAAACAAACAATGGCACGTTGCTGAGCAGAAAATTGCAGATTACTAAACTCAGTGTTGCAAAAGCGGTGGTCGTATTTATTTACGCGACCAGAAAGCCCTTCATCTATAGTTACCAAACGCATGTCTATTAGTTCATCAAGTGCGTTTTGCACGTCACTATCTGTAAGATTTAACACAGGATCGCGATTAGACTTTTGGTTACATGCGTTCACTAGAGCGTTTAACGATAGCGGATAATGTTCTGGCGTTGTGCTTTGTTTTTCTAGTAAGCAACCAAGAATACGTTGTTGATTTGCTGATAACTGCATAAATAATCTCAAATTAGTAAGCGTATTTTATTAGCTTACACCTTTATTGGATACCAAGCCATTGCTGGAGTTTAGGTTTTAGGGCGGCTAAATCGAGCGGCTTACTTAAATAGTCGTTCATGCCTGCTGCTAGGCATTTTTCTTTATCGCCCTGCATGGCATTGGCTGTAAGTGCAATAATAGTAATATTTTCATTACCCTTACCTGCATCGCCTTCTCTAATGGCTTTAGTGGCTTGGTAGCCATCCATTTCAGGCATTTGGCAATCCATTAAAACTAGTTTATATGGCTTACCTTGTTTTGCATTGAGTTTTACAATTGCCTCAAGCCCATTTTCAGCAATATCAAAAGTCACACCTGCTTGCTTTAATAGCGCCGAGGCAACTACTTGGTTTATTTTATTGTCTTCAACGAGCAGTAGTTGTGGCTCTGATGAATCGAGTACTGGTGCTTTAGTTAGTTTATTTTGTAGTTGTGCTTGTTGCTGCTGTTGTTCAATGTATTTATCGTTAGTGAGTGAGTCAAACAAATCAGAAGGTGTGAGTGGTTTGAAAATCATACAGTCGACTTCCATACCTACTTTAGACTCCTCTGGTGAATAACTCATTGGCGCCATAAGAACTAACTTGCAACTATGCATATTTATAAAGTTTTTAAGCGCAGTTATATGCGTTTGCGGCGCTTTTTCAAAAAAGTAGTAATCAACTAAAATAGCTTCAGGGTGGGTGGTTACATTATTTAAATAATCATCAACCTCAAGATAGTCATGTATGCAATTAACCTTTGCACCCCATACCGTGAGTTGTTTGCTGGCTGTATTTGCATTTAACGAGCACTCATCAATAATTAAAATATGTTTGTTTTTAATTAAATGACTCGGTAAATCTTGTTCTTTACTTAAGCGAGGCTGTATTTGTATTGTGAAAGAAAATGTACTTCCTTCACCTTGCATGCTGTTTACGCTTACTTCACCGTTCATCAGCTCACACAGTTGTTTTACTATGGCAAGGCCAAGCCCTGTGCCCCCAAACTGGCGTGTAGTTGAGGTATCTGCTTGTGTAAACGAATCAAATAACGACGCTTGTTTTTTAGGGTCAATACCAATGCCAGTATCAATAATCGAACATTGTAGGAACGAGCCATCCGTTGTTTCATCCACTTTGGCGGTAATAACTACTTCGCCATCAATAGTAAATTTAACGGCGTTGCCAATTAAGTTATTCAAAATTTGGCGTAAGCGGTTCGGATCACTAATTATTTCGCTGACTGTAATTTGAGTGGCATCTAAAATAAGTTTTGTATTGTTTTGCTCTACTTTTAAAGCAAACGACTCAACCACTTCTCCTAATAACCGAGGTAGGTTAAATTGCACGTTTTCAATATCGAGCTTACCGGCTTCAATTTTAGAAAAGTCTAATATGTCGTTAATTATATTAAGTAAAGATTGAGCTGATGACTGAGCAAGTTCGATATGATGCTTTTGCTGTAGGTCTAGTTGCGTTTGCTTAATTATATTAAGCATGCCTAAAACACCATTCATTGGTGTGCGAATTTCGTGGCTCATACTTGCTAAAAATTCACTTTTAGCTTCAACAGCTTGTTCTGCTGTTTCTTTGGCAGCAACCAGCTTTTGTTCAGTTTCAATTCGTTGCTGACTCGAGTGCAAGCTGCCAATTAACGCTGCAACGGCAATTAAAAAGCTTTCTTCGTTTTTAGACCAGTGGCGCTTGGATTGACATTGCTCGGCGCAAACAACGCCTATAGCACCACTTCCCGCAGGAATAATTACGCACAGCATTGATTTAATCTCGAGTGGCATTAAATACTGCTCTTTAATTGGTGCGAGTATTGGGTGTTCTAGTGCATCGGGTGCATTAAATACTGCTTGATGATCTATTGCATTAAAAAAGCCGGGGTTGTTTTTTCTTAGCCAAATAGAGTCAATTTTGTCACTAGACGAATGTTTGCTATGTATGGCAAAGGGGCTTAGTTGAGACTTGTCTTCATTAAAAAACCAAATACTGGCACGTTTAATATCGAATGCTTGGCAGATTGCTTCAGTGATAATATCTTTCGATTGGCTAAGTTGCCCATTTAATATTAATTTATTAACGGTAAGAGAAGCTAAAATTTCGTTATGTAATGCGGTTTTATTATTTTCTAATTCAATTTTTTTACGGGTATCAATATTCTGTAGTGAGCCAAAAATACGTGTGCATCGTCCATTCTTTCGTTCTGCTTCACCATGTACGAGTACCCAAACAGATTCACCTTCTGCATCCATTACTTCTAATTCAACTTCGTAGCTTTCACCATATTTTATGGCTCGTTCAATTAAAGGTTTAATTGTTTCTCGGCTAGTGCCTTTTTTAAAGTAGTTTAAATCTTTAGGCCATTCTGGTTGGTTATTTAATGGGTATTTAAATAGTTTTTTGGTCATATCAGACCAATACACTTGTTTAGTTTCTAAGTTAAATGACCATGCGCCTATTTGAGCTAGATCACTCATTGCTTCAAGCATTTTTTCGTTTTGTTGCTGACGATTAAGCATTTTCAAAAAGAATAAAAAGGCCCAGATTAATAACCCGCAAATAATAATAATCGATAACCGAAGTGGCCATATTGATGAAATAGGAGGGCTCCAACCGATTTTTGGCGCTACATATAACTGCCAGCTGCCGCCTTGAAAATTTAGAGTGAATTCAAGGGGATCTTGCTGAATAATATTTTGATTGCCGAAAAAAAACTCGCCTTTTTTACCTAAACCATTACGCCCTTGAATGGCAACGTTGTACTGTTTTTCTAATTCGTAAACGCCAGAATTGATATAAACCTTGTCAATATCGAGTACAACCGACAACAACCCCCAAAACTCATTATTGGGAGGGGTATACACCGGAACCCTGGCGATTAATGCTTCCCCCCCCTGAACTAATGTTAGCGGTCCTGCCATAATAATTGTGTTGGTATCGCGGGCTCTAAGTGCATCAGTACGCTGATTTCTATTATCTAAAAAATTAAGGCCAATTGCTTTTTCGTTCCCTTTTAAAGGATAGGTCATTTGAATGACCATATTGGGAGCGCCACCAATATTACGAAGTTCATTTGATGTATCAAAAAGAGGGGCTGCGATTTGTTCAAAGCGTTCTTGTTCTAAACCCGGTTCTGCGGCAACGGCAACACCTAAACCTCGTACTAGTTGAATATTAGAAACTAAGGTTGATTCGAGTTGAGCTCTATAAGTACTTACTTCTGAAAGAATTTGTAGGCGGTGAGCATCTTTTACACGATTATAGTTAATACGATCAAGAACAACACCAACTAGTACAGTTAGCGTAAGCGATAACCAAAAGGTCAGCTTAAAGTTATGAACATTCGTTTTTTTGTTATTACTAGACGGTGGCATTAGCTACATCGTGGCGTTAATTTAGGCAAATTAACTATAGCTAATTTATGACATAAATGAAAACGGCGCATTAACAAATGCGCCGTTTATTTTTTATAATTAGTAGTTTAGCGAGTTACGAATCGCTAACTTCACGCGCCCAATGATTTTGCTTTGCTACGTGTAGCTTGCGGTAACCATCAAGTAGTGCCGCATGCTTTTTAAAGCCTTCAAGCGATAAACCTGGGAAAGTTAAACCGTTAAACTGCTTTTTACCTTCGGCAATTTCTATAGCCAGCGCTACATTATTAGCACCAAACATTAAGCCTAATGCATCTTGGTAATCAGCGTATTCGCGCTCGTCATCGTATTTAATTTCAAGAATCGCTTTTAAACAGCGGAAGTGGCGCATTGCATCTTCGTTTACTTGGCCCGTATGAAGTATCCAATCAACCCAATCAATGGCTTCTTCGCTGCCTGCGGCTAAACATAGGTGCGCTTTAAGCTCACCTATACGCAGTGTGTGCCATGGTGTGTCGGCATCGGTTGCTAAGCCAATAAATTCTGCGGCGCGGATAATATCGCTATGACCGGCTTCTTCTAGGCTGTCGTAAATTTCCATCCATTGCTCTGCATCGTACTGATCAAGCGATAGGAATGCTTCGCGAAATTTTGCGCCTTCGTTGTTGTTGCGCCAAATAAGCTCATCAACTGGATAAATATCTGACATGCCCGGTACTAAAATACGACATGCGTATACGTTTAGGTGCGTGTAATCCATGATGTATATATCGTGATCCATGCTGTGAATCAGGTCAGTACAGAAGTTATATTCTTGCTCTGTTGTGCCGCTAAAGTCCCAGTGTACAAATTCAAAGTCAGGTTTTGCACGGAAGAAATCATGCGAAATCAAACCGCTTGAATCAATAAAGTGCAGTTCAATGTTCTCTGGTGTTGCTACTTCATCGTTATCAAATGTTGCAGGTTGGAATACATCTAGTTGATCTAAACGACGACCTTGTAGTAACTCGGTAACGGTACGTTCAAGCGCAACTTCAAATGATGGGTGAGCACCAAAAGAAGCAAATACAGAACCATCAGTTGGGTTAATAAGCGTTACGCTCATTACTGGGTAAATTCCCCCAAGCGATGCATCGGCAATACGTAAATGAAAGCCATGGCTGCGAAGCTCTTCACACGCTTCGTGAATTTTAGGATATTGTTTAACAACATCTTCAGGCACGATTGGTAAACAAATACCTTCGGCGATGATGCGGTTTTTAATCGCGCGCTCAAATACTTCTGATAAACCTTGTACGCGAGCTTCAAATTTTGTGTTACCTGCGCTCATACCGTTCGATACAAAAATATTACCAATAACGTTTACCGGAATGTATACGTCTTGGTTATCGCGTTGGCGAGTGTAGGGCAGGGTACAAATGCCACGATCAATATTGCCTGAGTTAAAATCAAAAAGGTGTGATGCGGTAAGTTCGCGCTCTGGGTCAAAGTAATCCCATAAGCTTTCATCCATAATACCTTGTGGTACTTCATCGCCTTCAACTTTAAACCATTTTTCGGTTGGGTAATGAGTAAACTCGCCATTGGCAAATTCTTCACCTAGATAAAAGTCTGCAAAAAAGTAGTTACAGCTTAAACGCTCAAAGTATTCACCGAGTGCTGAGGCAATAGAGGCTTTGTCGGTAGCGCCTTTACCATTGGTAAACATAACACCGCAGTCACTGTCTTTTATATGAACCGAATAACAGTTAGCTACAGGGTTAAGCCAAAGCGCTTCTTCAACATTAATGTGTAGGGCTTCAAGCTTGTTTTGCATGGTAGAGATTGACGATTCTAGGTCGCGGTCTTTACCTTTGATAAATGTTTTTTCAGTCATATTGATCTCAACTAGTTCTGCACGATGTGTGGAGCTGACATTATCGTGGATTTTGATGTTTATTTCACCCTTTGCGAGCAAGAACATTATTATTTAATAAAACTGTGGTTATTATATGTCCTTAACGCTTGGTCAAAACGTGCAAAGGAAAGGTTGATGTTTAAAGTAATCAAACGCTTGTTATTATTAATTGTGATTTTAGGGCTGGCAAGTACCGCTGTTGTTTATGGTGTGCTTAGTTTAAGTTTACCTGCCCTTGATGGAAACGGACGTAGTAACGCGGTAGTAGAGCCCGTAAAAATTTCGCGCGATGCACTAGGGCAAGCAGTGATAAATGCAAATAGCCGAAACGATGCCGCCTATGGTTTAGGTTATGCGCATGGGCAAGACCGATTTTTTCAAATGGATTTACTAAGACGTAATGCCGCAGGCGAGCTAAGTGAATTATTTGGCGAAGCCGCGTTGGGGCTCGATAAAAAGATGCGTTTTCATCAATTGCGTAAACGCAGCCAAATTATTTTACAAACGCTGCCTGAGACCGATAAGCAATTACTTAAAAGTTACGCTCAAGGTGTAAACGAAGGTTTAGCGCAAGTAGGGTATTCAAGCTTTGAATATTTACTAACCGGTACAACACAAAAGCCATGGCAAAGCGAAGACAGCCTACTTGTGATATTTAGCATGTACCTTGATTTACAAAGCGCCACATTTGAGCGCGACCAAGCACTCATTCAAATTGAGCAAGCGTACACAAAGCAAATGGTTGATTTTTTAACGCAACCAAGTAAGTACCAAGCCGCACTTGATGGCAGCAAATTAGCGCCTTATAACGCCGGTATACCTACTTTGCCAACTCAAACACAGCATACAGTTAAAAGCATTGAAGCTAACCAAGAGCGCGGCAGTAATAACTGGGCTGTTACAGGGGCGCTGACTAAAACAGGTGCTGGTATGGTGTCGGATGATATGCATTTATCGATGGCAGTGCCTGTAATTTGGTACAGAGCTCAGCTAAATTATACACAAAATGGAAAACCTGCTCAGGTAACCGGTGTATCGCTGCCCGGGGCGCCGGCCATCGTTGTTGGCACTAACAACAATGTTGCATGGGGATTTACTAACGGTTATTTAGATACAGCCGATTGGATTGCATTAAACGATGATAGTAAAACATGGCAAGTAGATGAACCTATTGTATTACCCGATGGGGAGGTTGAAAACTATTCATTACTACTCAGCGAATATGGCCCTGTAAAATACATTAACGAAAAACCTTATGCATTGAGCTGGGCTGCGCATCAGCCTTACGCCGTTAATATGCAACTCTTAAAGTTAGAGCAAGCCAAAACAGTAGATGATGCACTTGCTGTAGCAAGCGATGTAGGAATACCTGTGCAAAACCTAATGGTGGTAGACAGCCTTGGTAACGCAGCGTGGAAAAATATGGGCGGTATACCGGCGCGTAAAACGCCAAGTGAGCTTGGCGTAAATGCCGATGACTACTCAGCGCTTTGGCAGCAAACCGAATTAGAACGTCCCTTTATTAAAAACCCACAAAGCGGCAGATTATGGACTGGTAATTCTCGCGTGGTATCGGCTGAAGATAACGCGCGTTTTGGCAATGGTGGCTATGCACTCGGTGCACGTTCGAGTCAAATTCGCGATAGATTATTTGAAAAACAAACATTTGCAGAGAGCGACTTTTACGCACTACAGCTCGATAATCAAGCTCGCTTTTTAATGCCTTGGCATGCTCTGCTATTAAAGCAATTAAAAACAGATCAAACCAAAAATCAGCAATATATAACAGCGCTCGAAAATTGGCAGCAATGTGCGTGTTCAACCTCCATAGGGTATACCTTAGTTAAGCGCTACCGCGATGAAGTGATTAATATTTTATTTAGTAATATTGAAAGCCAATTAAATAAACAGCAAGGCACACTTAAATACGTAAAACGAGATTTAGAGCCCGCAGTTTGGCAGCTTATTAATAACAAACCCGATACGTGGATAAACCCGCAATTTAAAAGCTGGGATGCACAATTACACGGTGCATTTAACCAAACTATCACTAAGCTTACTGAGCAATTTGGTAATAATGTACAAAGCTGGCAGTGGGGCAAGGTCAATGAGTTAGTGATAGAGCATCCGTTTGCAAAGCAAATGCCGTTACTTGCTAAGTTATTAAATATGCCCACAGCAGCGGGTTTTGGTGATAGCTACATGCCCGCCGTACAAGGACGTAGTTTTGGCGCATCGCAGCGCTTTATTGCCCAACCTGGGCATTTAGAACATGCAATTTTAGCTATTCCCGGTGGGCAATCGGGGCACCCTCTTTCTGAATTTTATAGAGCGGGGTTTAGTGATTACGTAGAGGGTAAACATACACCTTTATTGCCGCAAACACTTATACATCAAATAGTCATAAGTCCTATTAAATAACGTTTAAGTGATCAGTGAGTGAGCTTAAATAGTGATAAAAACGTTCTATATTTATTAATTCATACAACAGAGAACAAAAATGAAAAAAATACTACCCGCATTAATAACAGGTTTATTACTAAGCACTACAGCGCAAGCAGATAATGGCCCAGTAACAGCACAAAAGCTAAGTGAGCATGTATACGTACTATTTGGGCAAGGCGGTAATATTGCAGCAAGTGTAGGTGATGATGGCATTTATATTATTGATGATCAGTTTGCCAAGTTATCAGACGACATTAAAAAAACAATTAGCGACTTAAAACCAGGCAGTGCAGAGTTTGTTATTAATACGCATCATCATGGCGATCATACCGGTGGCAACGAAAACTTTGCTAAAGCGGGTGCGCACGTTATAGCACACGACAATGTACATAAACGTTTAGAAGAGCAGCATGGCGAAGGGTCAGACTTTTTACCGCGCATTAGTTTTGGTCACGATTTAAAACTGCATTTTAATAATGAACACGCCCATGTAGTGCATTACGAACATGCACATACCGATGGTGACTCGGTTGTTTTTTTTAGTAACGACAACATAGTGCACATGGGCGATATTTACTTTAATTTTGGCAGCTTACCGTTTGTTGATGTAGATAGCGGCGGCAGCGTTGATGGTATTTTAGCGGCAGTAGACGATGTAGTTAAACAAATTGACGACAACACTAAAGTAATACCAGGACACGGTAAGGTAAGTGACCGTTCAGGACTGATAGCGTATGGTAAGCTAGTTCAAAACGCGAAAGACGTAATGCTAAAAGCAATGCAAAATAATGCAAGCTTAGAGCAAGTACTTAAAGCCGATCCATTGGCAGAACTTGGTCTTGAATACGCAGGCTGGTTACCAAAAGAGAAAGTAACCACACTCTTTTATCGCAGTTTAAAGTAGTACATCTAAAGTAAAAAACATGATACAAAGCTGAGTGTATTCTTGATTTAATCGAGCGTACATTCGGCTTTTATTTTCTTATGCCTAAAGGAGTTGTGTATGTCGGCAGAAAAAACCCATCTTGAAATTTGTAACTTAACCAGAGAGCAATATCCGCAAATTAAAACCTTGATGGATCAAGCGTATCCCGACTTAGGTGGTGCGTGGCCAAGTCATACCATTTTTAGATTAATAGACCAATTTCCTGAAGGGCAAATCGGTATTGTAGATGACGGCGTGCTGGTGGGCTTAGCGCTGAGCGTACAAGTTGATTACACACGTTTTTCAAACCCGCATACATACGAAGATATTGCAGATGGTCACGACCGTGTATTTAGCGATACCGATGGCGATGCGCTATATGGCTTAGATGTTGCCATTAGCGAAACTCACAGAGGCATGCGCTTAGGTCGTCGCCTTTATGATGCCCGTAAAGAACTGTGCCGCCAATATAACCTACGCGCTATTTTAGCGGGTGGTCGTATTCCACGTTATTACAATCACAGTAGTGAAATGACGCCAATGGAATACATTGCAAAAGTAGATCAGAGAGAGCTATACGATCCTATTTTAAGCTTTCAGTTATCTAACGATTTTCAGGTAAAGCGTTTACTTAAAAAGTACCTACCGGAGGATCAAGAGTCAGTTGGTTACGCCACTTTACTTGAGTGGAATAACATTATGTATGAGCCAACCGACACGGTACTTGAGTCAACTAAATCAATTGTGCGTGTGGGTGCTGTGCAATGGCAAATGCGCTGTGTTGAATCAGTTGAAGAAATGCTAAAACAGGTTGAATACTTTGTAGATACCGTATCTGACTACAAAAGTGACTTTATCCTATTCCCTGAATTTTTTAACGCGCCATTAATGGGCTTAGGAAATCAAAGCAACCAAACTGAAGCGATTCGTTATTTAGCGGAATATACCGAAACGTTTAAAAACGCGATGTCGCGTATGGCAATAGAATACAACGCCAATATTATTACCGGCTCTATGCCGCTTGCCGAAGACGATAAAATTTATAACGTAAGTTATTTATGCCACCGCAGCGGTAAAATAGACGAGCAACGTAAAATACATATTACCCCGCATGAACAAAACGATTGGGTTATTCAAGGCGGCGACAAAATTGCTGTATTTGAAACCGATGCTGGGCGTGTAGGTATTCAAATTTGTTATGACGTAGAGTTTCCTGAGCTTTCACGCATATTAGCAAAACAAGGGTTAGATATTTTGTTTGTCCCATTTTGGACCGACACTAAAAACAGCTACTTACGTGTGCGCCATTGTGCACAAGCGCGTGCAATAGAAAACGAATGTTATGTGGTTATTGCAGGCTCGGTAGGTAACTTACCACAAGTAGAAAGCCTTGATGTGCAGTACTCACAATCGGCTGTGTTAACGCCATCGGACTTTTCGTTCCCGCACGATGCAACACTTAACGAAGCCACACCTAATACAGAAATGCTGTTATTTAGTGACCTTGATATGGATAAGCTTAAAATCCTTCATAGCGAAGGTACAGTGCGTAACTTAAAAGATCGCCGCGAAGATTTATATGAAGTTATATTGAAAAAGAGAGATGTTTAATGGCGTGGATTTATTTGGTTATTGCCGGTTTACTTGAAATTGGCTGGCCGATAGGTTTAAAAATCTCACAAAACTCAGATACTCGCTGGCAAGGCATAGCAATAGCGGTGGCATTTTTAGTCGCTAGTGGCTTTATGTTGTGGCTTGCTCAAAGGCAAATATCAATGGGCACCTCATACGCCGTGTGGACAGGTATTGGCGCTGCAGGTACGTTTTTAGTCGGTATATTGTTTTATAACGATGCAGCTACGTTTGGTCGTATTGCGGGAGTATTAATGATTATTAGCGGTGTGATAACACTTAAAATAAGCTCTTAATTGGTAATTTGAATAAACGCTTAATTATGAATAGCGCAGGTATAAAAGCCTGCGCTTTTTTATGCTTTTAACTTGGCAACATGACTAAAACAGCGGCAATGGCTATGAGTATTAAGCCTGCAGTATCTTGTTTTTTAAGTGGCTGCTTTAACCAAAGTACGGCAATTAGCATGGTAAAAAATACTTCAACCTGTCCAAGTGTTTTAACGTAAGCAACGTGCTGTAAGCTCATTGCACTAAACCAGCCAATAGAGCCGACACAACTAAAAACACTAATAGCGGCTGTAGTGCCTTTGTATTGCCACAGTTTACTGAGCGTTTTTGGCTCTTTTAGTAATAAATAGCTCAGTAGTATTAGTGTTTGTAAGCTAATTACAAACAGCAAAACCCAAGCGGCTGAGTGTGGAAATAATAATCCTGAGTTTAAGCTCGCTTCACGTACCCACAGTGATGTAAGTGCAAAACAAGTACCACAAGCAAGTCCTAGTAATGCCGTTTTAGCATTAAAGTGTTTAACGCTTGTTATGCCGCTAAGTAGCAATACGGCAATAGCGCCAAAAAACACACCAAGCCAACCGAGTAAAGAAAGTGCCGAGCCAAAAAATAATACACCTAAAATAGCAGCTACTAACGCCTCGCTTTTGGCAAGCCCAGCACCTACGGCGTAATTATTCATTTTAAATAACTTAACCATTAAACCAGTGGCAAGTATTTGCATAACACTTGCGCCTACAATAAAGCCCCAAAAGGCATTATTAAACGTAGGCATGGCGGTATCTTGGTATTGATACAAACCATATAAATACACGGCAGCAATAGGGCCTGCAATAATAAAGCGGGAGAGGGTTACGCCAGCAACACTCACATCGTTACTTAATTTACTTTGCAGGGCATTACGCCATGCTTGCATGAAGGCGGCTAAAAAAGTGAAAAATATCCAGGTCATGGTCGTCATCGTTAAAATGTAAGGCAGTAAAGTTAACAAGCTTTGTGAAGTAAAGCGATGTATTAACTATGATGTTGAATATTCATCATCTGCGACATTATGTCGCATGGGTTTGAGGATATATTTAGCTATAGTAAGCCTGATGTTATTGTTAGCCGCCAGAGTTTGTCATAAAACGCATATGGCGGCTTTTTTATTGCGCTTATGCTAAATTATCCGAAACATCAAAAGGATAAATTATGACAACATTAGTTGTATGTGCATTACTTGCGGTATTAATGCCTTACTTTGCAAAAGTGCCGGTTGCTATAGCAATGGCAAAATTAGGTCGATACGACAACAAACATCCGAGGGCACAACAAACAAAATTAACCGGCTTTGGCGCAAGGGCGCTCGCTGCTCATCAAAACTGTTTTGAATCGCTCGCTGTTTTTGCTGTCGCGATTGCAGTTGTACTGGGCACTAACTCTGTAAGTGCAGTGACCGAAATGCTAGCGGTTACGCATATTGTGTCGCGTATTTTGTATTGCGTATTTTACTATATGAACCTAGATATAATTCGCTCATTAGTGTGGTTTATTGGTTTGGGTACAGCCATTGCCATGATTGTGGTGAGCTTATAACTTTATAGCGTAAAACTACAAAGCAAGCAGCCTAAAAGGGCGCTTGCTTTGTAGTCTTGAACAACTCGTGGCGTTAATGCGATACTTTAATTCGCTCAATTAAATCGGTAGGTGCCACTTCACTATTAATCGCAAAATCTAGTTGCACAAGTACATCTTCAAAACCTGAATCTGATGCTTTATATTTCCATTTTGCTAGTGCCTCTTTCGCTGATTTATCAAAAACATCTTTAGGTTTTGATTGAATAACACTAATGTTTTTTGTTTTACCGTTTGCTGCAATATCGTATTTTAATACAACAGAGCCGCTGATCCCTTGTTGAGCTGCTTGTATTGGATAAGCCGGCTCAATGCGTATTGTTGGTGAAATATGTTCCTCTTGCGTTTTATTTACTTCTGGTTGCTTTGCAATTGCTAATCCGCTTAGCATACTTGCGGCTACAAGTAATAAGCCACCTTTAGCAAGCTTTGAACGCTCCCCGCTGTGTTTTATATTAATTAGTCGTTGTAACATGGTTTTTTTATCTCCGTAGTGTGAATAAGCCATAAGTCCTGTGGGCGCATTTGCCGCGCAGTTTATCAAGGCTTTGCTATATAAAATATGTTGTTGTGTGGTTTTATTGCTAAGTACCCGTTCATCACAAGTCAGCTCTTGTAGTCGGCGCATGCTTGCGTAACAAAACCAAGCTAGTGGGTTAAACCAAAGTAAAATAGTAGGTAGTAATACAAGTGCGTTTGTTAGGTTGTCTTTGCGTTTTATGTGTACGTTTTCGTGCTCTAAAATAAGCGCTAATGTGGCTTTATCAAACTGGGTATTGTAGTTACTCGGTAACACCAGCTTGCTGTTTAAAATACCCACCACCATTGGCGTGGCTACATGTTGGCTGGTATAAGTTTTAACATCAGCGGTAAGAGTGCCTTCAAATTGTGTTAACTCAGTTAACTGCAGGCTTTTAACAAAACGGGTATGTGTAATAAAGCTAGCTATTAATAACCCTGCGGTAATAAGTACATACATGAGCGCCCAGCTAATACCCATTTCATGTGTAAAAGGCTGGTTAGGGGTGATTAAGTAATGGCTAATATTGCTATTTTGCAGTGGTTTAATCGCATTTGGTAAATTAGCAATAACCAATGCCGCAGGTAATAGCCATGCTAATTTATATACAAACCGCGAGCCAAGGGCTTTTAAACCAAATCGCTCGAGTAAAATAAATCCACAAAACAAAATGCTTAATAGTAATTGCTGCTCAATCAACCAATTAAAACCAGTTTGAATAACCATGTTAATCCCTTACTTTTGGTTTTTTTCCCAGTCATCTATAACTTTTTTAAGCTCGTTTATATCTTGCTGAGAAAGCTGCTCCGATTTAGCAAAACCACTTACAAGTGGCGCAATACGCCCACTAAAAAAGCGCTCAATAAAGTTTTGGCTTTCTTTTAAGGTGTAGTCGGCGCGCTCCATACACGGCATATAAATATACTGACGACCTTCTTTTTCAAATGTAAGTGCGCCTTTTTTTACTAGTCGACCTAGTAGGGTTTTAATGGTTTTTTCGTGCCATTGCTTATCGTCGCTTAAGCGCTCAATTATTTGGCTCGCGGTGGCGGGGTAGTTAATCCAAAGTGCGTCGAGCACGTCAAACTCTGCTTTTGATAACTCAATCATGCTATTGCCTACAAATGTAATCTTTAATTAAAGACTACACCTGTAATCTTTAATTGCAAGTTTATTTTTAACTTTTTGAGATGTAATTAAGTGACTTGGTATTAGATTTTTGAAATATCGTTTTTATTAATTTGTATATATTGGTTTTCAGGTAGGTTTAGTTTTGAAAGGGTGAGGTCACTAAATTGCACTCTAAATAAATCAATTACTTTATATCCGCAGTAATGCGCCATTTTACGTATTTGTCTGTTTAGCCCTTGTTTTAAAACAATACTAAACTGATTGCTGGCTATTTTATTTACTTCACAAGGCAAGGTTATGTGTTTATCAACTGGTACGCCTGCTGCCATTTTTTTACAAAAAGCATCGTCTAAAGGCTTATTTACGGTGACTAAATAATGTTTAGGCTGGTGGAAGTCAGGATGTATTAGTTGATTACAAAAATCCCCATCGTTGGTCAAAATAAGCAAACCGCGAGAGTCTTTATCTAATCGACCAATAGGGTAAACGCGGGTGAGTGTGGGCAAATGGTGAATAAGGCTGGCTGGGTCATCAATATTTAATTTGCAGTCAATACCTACTGGTTTGTGGTACGCAAAATAAACTAAATCGGCAGCACCTTTAATTTCTTTTTCATTCACTATTACAATGTCTTGCTCATCAACGTGATCTATATGATTCGCTGGGCGATTATTTACAGTCACAACACCTTCATCAATTAAACGCGATGCCTGTTTACGAGAACAAATACCTGCATGGGCAATATATTTAGCGAGTCGGACTTTTGTGCTCATAACGTGTGACGCCAGCGGCTAATAAAAATTTGATCGTGATTATAGCAAAGCTGCGTATCGATAATGTTAAATAACCAGAACTCAGGTTAAATATAAAAAGGTAGCCAGGATGGGTATTAAATTTTCACAGTTAAAAAAGCACGAGCCGCTACAAAAAGTCATTGTTCACTCGTTAGATATGGCGCTTTATCAAGTATCAGTAATGATTAATAACGTTGAATACTATGTAACAGAAGACAGCGGTGAGTTTTTAAGAGCGCTAAGCCCACTGCATGTTCAAAAGCGTTTTGACAAAATAGCGTATGCCGAAATGGTACTGCGCCAAACAAGCGC
Source organism: Pseudoalteromonas sp. NGC95 (assembly GCF_015864705.1). Taxonomy (NCBI): domain Bacteria; kingdom Pseudomonadati; phylum Pseudomonadota; class Gammaproteobacteria; order Alteromonadales; family Pseudoalteromonadaceae; genus Pseudoalteromonas; species Pseudoalteromonas sp. NGC95. Next base: position 37,960 of record NZ_JADYWR010000022.1, on the reverse strand, counting down.
TTACGACGAAATGTGCGGTCAGCCAGAAAAAACCGGTAGCAATATGCTTGAAGTACCTTACGGTAAAAATAATCTTTATTGATTGAGCTAATTTGCTAGTATCTGCTTTTTAAGGGCGATAAATGTATCAGTTAAAAGTAGATAATACCGATGCGTTAAACTCAGCGCTTCGCGCACAAATGGTTGAATTTAACGCCCAGCATTTTGATGCGCAAAGAGTGCCATTAGGCTATAAATTTACTGATGAGCAAGGCGAGCTTGTTGCCGGTATTAGTGGGTGTGTGTTTGGAAATTGGCTGATGATTAGTTGGCTTTGGTGTAGCGATAGTGCACGAGGTAAAGGGCTTGCAGATAAATTGCTAACGGCACTTGAGCAAGCTGCTATTGAGCTAGGAGTAACAACTGCTCAGCTTGATACACTTGATTTTCAAGCAAAACCTTTTTACGAAAAGCGCGGTTATAGTGTTAAGTATCAACTTAATAATTACCCACGCTCAGGTACGCGTTACTTTATGGAAAAGCCACTTTAATTTTTGCTGGCTATTTTTCTTTTAGTGGCTCGCCTTCAAAGGTAATACCTAAAAAAGGTGTTGCCTCTGGTGCTAACATAAAAGTGCGAATATTTAGGTGATCATCGCCTTTTGGGTTTTGCAGCACGTCGTCTCGGTAAAACTTACCAAAACAATCCAACGTATTTTGTTTACTTAAATCGTTTAATTTAGCAAACGCAAAAATTTTACATGAGCCGTTGTTCTCACTCGCAGCGCTAAGTAATCCATGGTTATTAAAGCCACATGCAGTAAAGTCGTAATTTGCTTCAATCACCGCCATTGTATCGGTAAATTGAATGCTTTTTGGGTTTTCAGCAAGTGCTTTTAAATAGTTATTTAGTGTCATGTGTTACCTTTGGATTTTTAATTATTTAGCGCTCAACTCTAGCTCATCTGTTTGCTGATTTATATTGAATTTAAATCGCGATAAAAAGTTCATCCCTAGCAAACCTTGTCCGCGTGTGTTTTCAATGCTCAACACTTCAAAACCATAAATAATTTGCGAGCCCACTTTAAACGATTCAATTTGATAACGTTTTACAACAATTTGACCGTTAGCTGTGTTTACCGTTACATCGCCTAAATATAAAGGTTGTGGCGAAATTTGCTCAATTATACTTGTAGGTAGTGAGGTTACGCTTGCGCCTGTATCAATCATTAGTTCGGTCGATAGATTGTTATTTATTTCGGTGTTTATTAAGTAATGCGCGCCGTAAGGCGTTAAAGCAACAAAGTCGTCTTGCGATTGTGCTTTATTGATCATAGCTTGCTGTGTTTGCACTTGGCTTTTTAGATTGTGCTGGTTTGGCATTCGATTAAGGGTTGCTTGTGCACTAATTAAATCGCCTTGCTGAAAGTAGGCGTACGCAAGCGGATATAAAAACTGCGCGTTATCGCTTTTATAATCAAGCCAAATTTGTGTTTGCTCAATAATAGCTTGCCAATTTTGTTGCTCAGTTAATGTGTGTAATTCGTTTTGAGTGAGCGTATTTAAACGTGTATTTACGTTGTTTTGCTGATCAGCAGGTTGTAATGAATTAAGCTCAAATAAAGCAATAATGGCGTTTTGTGTTTGCTCGCTATTTATTAAATACTCAACCTGTAAGTTAAGTAATTCTACGTTATAAGGGCTGTTATTTAATAGCGCATTGAGAAATGATTCACTGAGTAATAAATTGCTATTTAGCCATGTTTCAAGCTGTATCAGCCACGATGAATAAAGGTTTTTTGCACTTTCTGGATTGTTGTTTTTGAGTTGTTGATAGCTACTAAGTGCGGCTTCAAATTGGTGTTGTTTAAATTGCTGCTTTGCCGTATTTAGTAACGTATCTTGTTGTTTAGGCGATATGCTTTGCTGGGCACTTTGCGTTTTTTGTGGTGTAGTTAACGCAGGCTGCGGCCATAATAAATAAGCGTTAAGGCTAAGCGAGCCAATTAATAGCAAGGTGATTAGCTTGGTATAGTGGCTCATTGTGACCTCTTATTTTTAAACGAGTAGGTTATTTAATAAAGTGCGTTAAAGCATGGATGTTGACTATTTCAATATCAGCCAGCCCTTTATAAGCATAATTGGCGCCTTGATCATTTAACCATACCGATTGGCAACCGGCATTATTTGCGCCTTGTACGTCGGTATCTAGGCTATCGCCAATATGTAAAATATCGCTTTTAGCAACATTTAAATGTGTGGCTGCTTTATCAAATAGGGTGCTGTGAGGTTTTGCTTTACCGTGCATACCTGCTTGCAGTACGAGTTCAAATTTATCGTGTAAGTTAAAGCGTTCAATTTCAACGTTACCGTTAGTAATCGCAACAAGCGTAAAGTGTTTGGCTAGGTTATCTAGTAAGTTAAGTACGTCATCGCTTACGACTATGTTGCTGCGCGCATCGGCAAAGGCGTTATAGGCGGCATTTGCATGGCGCTCTACATCATCTGCGGTAAACCCAAGTTTAGAAAGCGCTAAACGTAGGGTGTGTTTGCGCCATTTAGTTACATCATCTGCGAGATCTGGGTTTTGTATTACGGCAAGTTCGCGACATAGTTGCCAGTACTTTGGACCTTGCTCTTGATAGCCCGGTAGCGCGTTTAAATAATTTTGTTGGGCTTTAACGGCTGCTTTTATAATAGGGTGATTGCTGTATAGCGTGTCGTCTAAGTCAAAGCTCATGACAGAAAATGGCTTAATAGCACGATTAAATCGGATCATATTTATTTTCCTAATCAGTTCGTTTTTTTGCGCGAGGGTGAGTGTTGTCGTACACCTTGGCTAAATGCTGAAAATCTAAATGTGTATACACTTGTGTAGCCGACAAACTGCTGTGCCCTAGTAATTCTTGCACGGCGCGTAAATCACCAGATGATTCTAAAATATGTGACGCAAACGAGTGGCGCAGCTTATGCGGGTGAACCTGCGAGCTAATGCCTTGTTTTATTCCCCACTCTTGCATGCGTAGGCGCACTTGGCGAATCGAAATACGATTTTTTTGGCTACTTAAAAATACTGCTATTTCATCGGGCTTTGTAAATTGAGGGCGTATTGTGAGCCATTTTTTTAATGCGTCTAACGCTTTTTTACCCACCGGAATTAATCGCTCTTTATTGCCTTTACCACGCACTAAAATTTCGCCATTAGCAGCGCTAATATCTTGCATGTTAGCGCCAACTAATTCGCTTATACGCAGCCCTGATGAATACATAAGCTCCATCATTGCTTTATCTCTAATTGCGAGAGGCTCGTCGTCGGGTATTTCGAGTAAGCGTGCCATTTGATCTACATCGAGATTTTTAGGTAGGGGCTTTGCAAATTTAGGGCCTTTTATACCTATAGCCGGATTATGATAATGCGATTGCTCGGCAATGTTTTTTGCTTTTAAAAACTTATACAAACTACGAATACAGCTGAGCTTTAAACTAATAGTACGCCCACTTAATTGTTTTGATCGCAGTGCCATGCTGTAGCGGCGAATATGTTCGCCTTGTACGCCAAACCAGTCATCACATAGTTTGCTAAAATAAAGGGCTGCAAAGCCAAGCTGGCTTACATATTGGTTTACGGTGTGCGCTGAATATTGTTTTTCAAACTTTAAATAATCGCTAAATAGCGTTATGGGTGTACGCCAATTGTCGCTTAACTGGGTAGTATTAGGCGCATCGTCACTCATGCTAGTTTTTGCAACCGCAGGTGTAATGCGTTTATAAAGTCGAGTACAAAGAGGTTATCTTGAGCGGGCTCAAAATGGTTTACGTTACTGCTACCAAACGCCAAAATAGCGATAGGGTGTTTAGTGTCGCCAATTAAATAAATCGCGACAGATTGTGTATCTTCACTAAATAATAATTCGCGCTCTTGCTGATTAATACGCCCTAAATAATGCCCAGAATGAGTAAGGCGATGTGAAATAAGTTCGTCGTAATCGGGATCATATTTCACTAATTTGCAGTCGTTAACATCTTCACTTGAGCAAATTATATTGCGTAGATTATTTGCAAGAGTGTCAAAATCGTCATGATTCCAAAGCTGGCGATGGCACTGGCTAAACAAACGATATACAAGCTCGTTTTGCGTTGCATGCTTGCTCATAGCGTCTATCTGGTTTTTTAAAAGCGTGTTGTGTTCGCGTAATTGGCGTTGCTGAATATGTACCAGCGACGTTGCACCTTGAGCTTGCAGTTGCAACTCAAGTTGTGCAAGTAGCTCAGGGTGCTGAACCAAAAAATCAGGATGTTGCTGTAAGTAATCAATAACCTGTTCTTTACTTAGCTCGCTCATAGCGCTACTTGCCCGTCGAACACATGCTCTGCGGGGCCAGTCATGCGTACTGGGTGACCTTCGCCACTCCAACGTACTTGTAAGCTACCGCCTGGTAAATCTACTTGAACGGTTGTTGATAACTTATTTTGCATATGACCAATCACCATTGCTGCACACGCACCTGTGCCACAGGCTAGGGTTTCGTTAACGCCGCGCTCCCACACTCTTAATTTAATGTGTTCATGCGATACAACTTGCATAAAGCCAATGTTCGCTTTTTGCGGAAAACGTTCGTGGTTTTCAAGTAATGGACCCAATATATCAACTTGCGCGGTGGTTACGTCGTCAACTTCTAGCACGCAATGCGGGTTACCCATAGATACCGCGCCACTAAATACAGTGTGTTCTTCGGTTCTAATAATATAAGTAAGCTCACGCTTGCTCGCTTTTAAAGGGATTTTACTTGGCTCAAAATTTGGATGACCCATGTTAACCGTTACTTGACCGTCTTTTTCTATGTAGAGCGTTAAGTTGCCCGACTTGGTCGACACAGTAATTTTATGCTTGTTAGTAAGGCCCTTCATACGTACAAAGCGGGCAAAACAGCGTGCGCCGTTACCGCATTGTTCTACTTCGGTACCATCGGCATTAAATATTCGATAATGAAAGTCGAGATCAGGAGAATATGGCGCTTCAACCATTAGCAATTGGTCAAAGCCAATGCCAAAATGGCGATCTGCCAGTTTTTTGATTTGATCTCGCGACAAAAAAACATTTTGTGTAATGTTATCAATCACAACAAAGTCGTTGCCTAAGCCGTGCATTTTGGAAAAATTAACTAACATAGCGCTCTAATTCGGTTTTGCTCTGTGCTAATCATGCCACAGAGCAGCTAGTAGACAAAAACGTTTATGGTAAAACTTTCTCACCTTGATAAAGGCTTTCAATAGTTTCGCGTTCACGAATAAGATGGTGCTGCTGACCATCTACCATTATTTCTGCAACACGCGGGCGCGAGTTGTAGTTTGAACTCATGGTAAAGCCATATGCACCAGCACTTCGTTGTGCGAGTAAGTCGCCTTGTTTAAGCGCTAGTTCACGATCTTTTCCTAAAAAGTCGCCGGTTTCGCACACAGGGCCCACAATATCAAAGTTGTGAGTCGGTGTTTCGTCGTCGCGAACTGATACCGGAATGATTTTTTGCCACGCTTGATAAAGCGCAGGGCGAAGCATGTCGTTCATACCTGCATCTACGATGGCAAAAAATTTGTCTTGGTTTTGTTTAATAAATTCAACTTGAGTAACTAAAATACCTGCGTTAGCTGCAATAGCGCGCCCTGGTTCAAAAATAAGTTCAAGATGTTTGTAGTTAGCTAAGCGTTCGGTAACTTGCGCTGCATATTCACTTGGGTGTGGTGGTTGCTCATTGTTATATGGCACGCCTAAACCGCCACCAATATCTAAGTGAGTTAGCTCAATACCATTAGTTTTTAGCTCATCAATAAGCGCCATGAGTTTATCAAGGGCTTCTAAAAATGGTCTTACTTCAGTTAATTGAGAGCCAATATGGCAATCAACACCAATAATTTTTAAACCAGGTAAAGCCGCTGCTTGTTGATAAACACTTACAGCAGTTTGTATATCAATACCAAATTTATTTTCTTTTAAACCAGTAGAAATATACGGATGTGTTTTTGCATCTATGTCGGGGTTTACGCGAATAGAAATAGGCGCTTCTAGGTTAAGCTCGCAAGCCACTTCAGAAATACGCTCAAGCTCAGAGGCTGATTCAACGTTAAAACATTTAATGCCCAGTTTTAATGCGTAAGCTATTTCGTCAGACGTTTTCGCCACGCCCGAAAAAACCACTTTAGAAGCATCGCCTCCCGCTTTAATTACACGCGCAAGTTCGCCTTTGGATACAATATCGAAACCCGAACCTAGGCGCGCTAATATATTAAGCACGGCTATATTTGAGTTTGCTTTTACGGCGTAACATACCAAGCTTTTATGATTTTTAGTGGCGTTAGCAAACGCTAAGTAATGGCGTTCAAATGTAGCGCGCGAGTACACATAACACGGCGTACCGTATTGCTGCGCTATGCTTGCCACACTGACGTCTTCGGCAAATAATTGGTTGTTTTTGTAGTTAAAATAATCCATTTATTGCTCCTGACTTTGCGATGTTTTGACTTGCTCAGCGGTAGTGGCTGGTTTAACTGTATTTTGAGGTTGGTTTTGCTCTGTTTGTTGCTCTGGTAAATATAACGGACCGCTTTGTCCACAGCCAGCTAAGGCGCTTAACAGTACAGTGCTTATTAATAGTTTTTTTAATTGTAAGGTATGTGTCGCTTTCATTAGATTAATACGGTTGCTGGCTTTATAATCGCAGAGTAACAGAATATCTAAAAAATGCAGCTATTCGCGGATGATTTTATTCCTGTTACACTAGCTGCACATTTTTAAAGCTAATTCAAAGCTAAAACGTACCCAATATTAGGCGGCTCGCCTGCAAAGGAAATAACAATGACTGAACACGAATATCACCAATTAGCCGAAGCTCTTATGTTCACTATTGAAGAGCAGGTTGATGATTGCGAAGCTGATTTAGATTACGAATCGGCACAAGGTATTTTAGAAATTATTTTTCCTGATAAAAGTAAAATAGTGATTAACAAGCAAGCACCTCTTCATCAAGTATGGGTTGCGACTAAGTTTAACGGACATCATTTTGAAATGCGTGATGGGCTATGGATTGATAACCGTTCTGGCGCTGAATTTTGGGCGTTTATAAATGAAGCCTCAACTCGCCAAGCAGGCCAAGAAGTTAAGTGGCAATCATCACTATGAGTTTAGAATTTGTAGAATATGCAGCCCAAAGTGAGCACAAAGCAACGGTTATTTGGTTACATGGTTTAGGTGACTCTGGGGATGGTTTTGCGCCAGTAGCTCCGCAGCTTAATTTACCAAGTGAGCTTGGTATACGGTTTGTTTTTCCGCATGCGCCAGTACAACCGGTCACCATAAATGGTGGCATGGAAATGCGCTCTTGGTACGATATTAAATCTATAGAATTAGATAAGCGTGCCGATGAACAAGGCGTAAGGGATTCGGCTGCAAAGGTAGAAGAGTTAATTAATAAAGAAATTGCTAATGGTATACCTGCTAATAAAATTATTTTAGCTGGCTTTTCTCAAGGTGGTGTTGTGTCTCTGCATTTAGCGCCGCGCTTTGAGCAAAAGCTTGGGGGTGTTATGGCGCTTTCTACTTATATGTGTGTGCCGCAAAAATTTGCTGATGAAGCAAAGCATACTGATTTAAACGTATTTATGGCTCATGGTAGCCAAGATAACGTTGTACCGCATAGTGCGGGAAGAAGTGCGTTTGAAGTATTAACAGCACATAACATGGATGTAAGCTGGCAAGAATACCCAATGGCTCACCAAGTTTGCGCAGAAGAATTGCAAGCTATTCGCCAATGGTTAATTGCTCGTTTAAGCTAATTTTGGAACCGCTGAGGTCAATATGAGTCAAAAAATAGTTATTAAAGCAAATGTTAAACGCGAACTACAAGAGAGTGTACCAACGGTAAGCTACGAGTGGAATTGGCGTCGTATTGTGAGTATTGCTATGTTGGTATTAATGACCTCTGCAGCAGTTGTGTATGGCTTAACAACGTCAGCCAGTGCAGAGCAAGGTGAGCATCCAAATGAGCAGGAGCAATTTTTAAGCTTTAGCAATAACGCTCAAAACCAGACAAACGTTGAAGTAACGGATGTTGAGCCTGAATCATCAGTAAACAATACCCATAATGAGCCTGCAGAGGTAATGCAAGCTCGGATTGAACCGTTGCCAGCTGAGCAAAATGAGGCTCAACTAAGCATTTCAAGTAATACATCTGATGAGGCTGAGCTTGTAAATAATCCCCCTGTTTTATTGGCTAACAACGATAGTGTTACTGAACAAAGCGAAAGTATTAATACAGAGTTAAACTCAAACCTTGATAATGATGTGCAAGAAGAAACCGCAGAAGCTCAAAACGTAGCTGAGCCAGCCAGTCAAAGCGACTTACTTTTAGAGTTAGAAAGTGATGATGGCGCATTGAGTGGCACTGAAGGTTTTTCGCCTACAGCACAAGTGGCAAGTGTGGCATTGGGCGCACAAATAGACACGGGTAAAATTAGCCGTGCGGTACTTACTCGTAAAGTAAGTAAGCGTGAGCCCACTAATGTATTTGCTGCTGATATTCGATTAAGTCAGTTTGATGAAGGCGTATCGTTTTTTAGTGAGATTAAAAACCTTCAAGGCCAGCAAGTTAAGCATGTTTGGTCGTTTGAGGGTGAGACTATGGCTGAAATTACACTTAATGTCACTTCGCCTCGCTACAGAACGTACTCAACAAAAAATATCATGGACACACAGACAGGCCATTGGCGTGTTGATGTAGTTGATGAGCAAGGCAATTTAATTGCCCAAAAAGAATTTAGAATTTTAGCTGACTAAAACTAGCTAAACGCAGTAATTAATTGGATACCCCTATGACAGAAAAAACAAAATTAGTACGCATCGCAACGCGCAAAAGCGCCTTAGCACTTTGGCAGGCCGAATTTGTAAAAGCAGAGCTTGAGCGTTTTCATGCAGATGTGCGCGTAGAATTAGTCCCAATGTCGACGCAAGGGGATATAATTTTAGATACGCCATTGGCTAAAATTGGCGGTAAAGGCTTATTTGTTAAAGAGCTAGAGCAAGCCATGTTAGATGGCCGAGCTGATATTGCCGTGCATTCTATGAAGGACGTGCCAGTAGAGTTCCCAGAAGGATTAGAGCTGTATACTATTTGTGAGCGCGAAGATCCACGTGATGCGTTTGTATCAAACAATTTTGCAAATTTAAACGAGCTACCACAGGGCGCCATTGTGGGTACTTCGAGCTTACGCCGCCAGTGCCAAATTAAAGCACTTCGCCCTGATTTAGATATTCGTGATTTGCGCGGTAATGTAAATACGCGTTTAGGTAAATTAGATGATGGCCAATACGATGCTATTATTTTAGCGGCAGCGGGGCTTATTCGTTTAAAAATGAGTAAGCGTATTGCTGACTACATTGAGCCAGAAGTGTCATTACCGGCAAATGGTCAAGGCGCTGTAGGTATTGAATGTCGTATTGATGATGAAGTAACAAAAGCATTACTTGCACCACTTGAGCATACCCAAACACGTATTCGCGTAAATGCAGAGCGTTCGATGAACCGCTATTTAGAAGGTGGTTGCCAAGTTCCTATTGGTGCTTATGCATTAGTTGATGGCGAGCAGGTACATTTGCGTGGTTTAGTGGGTGCTGTTGATGGCAGCGAAATTTTACGTGACGAAGTAACAGGTCATGTAAATGACGCAGAAGAACTAGGTATTGAGCTTGCTAAAAAATTACTAGCTCAAGGCGCAGACAAAATATTAGCTGAAGTTTATAGAGACGCATAAATGACACATATTCTGATAACTCGGCCCGAAGGAAAAGGCGCAGCCCTTGCACAGCAATTAGAGCAAGCGGGTTATCAGGCGTCTTTGTTTCCGGTATTAAAAATAACGCATTTAACACCCTCCAGCACTGAACTTAGTCCGCTGTTAAATGCAGATAAAATAATATTTATATCGCAAGATGCAGTCAGTGCACTTTCGCAATTAAAACCCGATATAAATACCAAGGCGCAGTTTTATGCGGTTGGACAACAAACAGCCGACATTATATATGAGCAATTTGGTGTGCGCGCAGCAGTACCAAAGCAGTATGATTCAGAAGGGTTACTTGCGCTCAAATCACTCGCCGAGGTTGATGGCAGTAATATAGTGTTAGTTAAGGGGCAAGGTGGCCGCCCTGAGTTAGCTAAAACGCTAAAAGAGCGTGGTGCTTTTTTAAATAATTGTGTTGTGTACAAACGTGAACCCACAGAGAGTATCATCCCTAACTGGACAGACCACTGGAAAAGCCAGAATGTACACGGTATAGTCATAACAAGTAATGCAGCAGTTGATGCTATATTTAAAAGCCTTACTGCACACCAACTACAATGGTTACAACAGTGCCGATTTTATGTTGCAAGCGAGCGGATAGCCGCTTATTTAAAGTTGCAACAAGTAAGTTCGGCTAATATACACATTGCAGCAGGGGCTAGCGATAATGCTATGTTTACCTGCATAAATCAGCAAGGTAGCAACATGAGCGAACAGTCAAAGCCAGTTACGGCAGAAAAAGCCACATCAACAATAGCTAACCCGGCCTCAGCTAAATCAGCTAAGCAAGAGCCAGCAGCTACAAAAAATACGACAGAAAAAAACAAACAAAAGGTAAGTAAGGTTGCAGCACTTGCGCTTCTTATTTCGTTAATTGTGGCCTCTGGTGTTGGATACGAGTTTTATCAAAAATTAAATGCTGGTAAGGCGCAAAACCTAGCCGTTAATGAGTTAAGCGAGCAAAATAAGTTACTCGTTCAAGAGCTGCAAGCACTTAAATCGGCGCAATCTAATTTGCAGCAAGCGCTGTTTAATAGTGAGAAAAAAGTAGCCGCAACCCTAAGTGAAAGTGCAGTTAAAAATCAGCAAGAGCTAAAAGCAGCTCTGCAAAAAGCGCAGCAACAAGGCTCGTCTTTAAACCCACAAGAAGTAACCAGCTTACAGCGTATGGCTGAATTTAAACTATGGGCTGAAAAAGATTACCAAGGCACTAGTGCTGTTTTAAAGCGCTTAGATGCATTACTTAGCGAACACCCAGGAACAGTTGAAGTTCGCCAAGCTATTATGCAAGACATACAAACACTTGATAGCCTTAAACCTATAGCAACAGAGGCTATTTATTTACAGCTAAACAGTGCACTTAATAGCGTTGATAATTTAGTTTTTAATGCGGTTAACTTGCCAGAAGAAACGGCTGCAATAGATGAAAATGCTTTAAGTGATGACGTGAGTGATTGGCAGCAAAACCTGAGTAATAGCTGGAATAAAATTGTGGATAGCTTTATTACTATTCGCCAGCACGAAGGTGTTTCCATTGAGCCATTACTTACAGATCAAGAGCGCCATTTAATTAATCAACGAATCAAGCTTAATATAACTCAGGCACAAGATGCACTTATGAGTAAGCAGGCGAGTATTTTCTTTAGCGCCTTAAGTGAAGCAAAACGTTTAGTTGGTGAGTACTTTAAGCAAGACGATGATGCAACCAAAACGGTACTTAAAGCGTTGTCTAAACTCGAAAAAGAGCAGCTTAATTTTAATCCAAAAATAACCTTAAATAGTACACAAAAGGTTAAGGAGTGGGCGCAATGATAGGGCTAATTATTTTAATTGTAGCTATTGTTGTTGTACTAGCGGTTACTCCATTTGTGCTAGATGAAAAAGGTTATGTACTTATTTCATTTAACAATACGACGATAGAAGGCACGATAGTATCGTTTTGTATAATGGCAGTCATTACCGCTGTTGTTTTATATTTAACATATAAGCTAATTCGCTACTTATTATCGATTTATCATAATACTAAACATGGCTTTTTTGCACGTAGCCAAGAGCGCAAACAAGTAGCTATTGAGCAGGCTCTGTGGAGTGCTATTAATGATGATTATGAGCATGTAGAGCAGGCTCTATCGGGTAATAGCGTACCAGATAAGTTTGAAGATATTCGCTTAGCATTACTTGCAAAAGCAGCGCTTGCTAATAATCAAACAGATAAAGCACTTGAGCGTTTATTTGAAATAAGCCCAGAGCATCAATTAAAAGTAGCAAAGCTATGGTTGGCAAGTGGCGACAGTAGCGCGATTGAATCACAAATGCGTATTAGCGCAGAAGCTAAAAAAGCCACCGCACTTGAGTTAAAACTTTATGCAGAAGTATTAGTACAGCAACAACACTTTAGTGCGCTGGAAGATTTTTTGCCGCGTTTACTGCGCAAAAAAGCACTTACTGATGCACAGTGGACGCAGTTATTTAGTGCCTACTTTAATGCGTTAGATGCAGACAAACTGAGTGAAAAATATAAACAGCTACCTAAAAAACTGCAAGCTCATGCCCACACCGCATATTTAATGCAAATGGCGCAAGCAGGTCAATTGGCTGTTATCGAAAGTGACTTAATTAAAATGGTTAAGCACAATGAGCAACACTTAGAGCTTGCCAATATATTAAGTAAAGCAACAGCAGCCGATGCGCCTAAGTTGCAAATAAACATACAAGAACGCCTTAAAAAGGATGATTCCAATAATTCACTATTACTTGCGCTGGCTTGCCTTGCTAATGCTAAAGGTGATTATGACTTAGCAGCTAGAATTTTTGATAAAGGACTGAATAGTGACAATAAAAAACAGTTCTCTGAACAAGCTGTTTTAAGTTATAAAAATAGTGCACAAGCAGAAAAGGCGCTCGTTTTATATCAATAAATGACTACACTATAACTACTTAGCATTTTTTGTAGTTCAGGAGCACAAGCATTGAGAAAGTTTTTAATATTAACCCTTAGCTTGGCTTGTGCTTACTTTTTTACTGGGTATTTTAGCAACTCACTTCTTTCTGTAGATGGCTATGCGGTCGCCTCTTGGCCGCCCTCAGGAATTGCTTTAGCGAGCTTTTTAATTTGGGGACGTAAGTCATTTATTGGCCTTATTCTTGGTGCTTTCTGTACTAACTTAATTCATCTTGATAACACCGTAGATATTCTTCATTTTAATGTGCTTTTACAAGCTATTTGCGTCACTTTAGCCTCTGTTTTACAGGCTTGGATTGGTCGTCAAATTATAGTAAATGTTATAAAGGCTCCACTAGATTTATCTTCTTTAAAACACAGTGTGCAGAGCTTAATAGTAGCAGGACCAATATGCTGTGTTATTGCTGCAGGTGTGGGAACTAGTTTATTAGCATTGAATAATGTGATCCCTACGCATGCTATTTTTGATAGCTTTATAGCATGGTGGATTGGCGACAGTATCGGTGTACTTATATTTACTCCACTCATGCTCGCAGCCTTTAATTACACGCAAGTACGCCACCGTATGTTGGTAATTTTACCTTCACTATTAATTTATATACTAATCAGCGTTAGTTTTTATGGCGCTGCCAGTGTTAAAAAAGAAAAAGACATTCAAAAGCAAGAAGCCAAAATACTTACTGTGCAAAATGCTATAAGCCAGAAGCTCGATGGTATTACTGCTCACTTAGGATTGTTAGCTACATTTTTTGCTAGTAGTAATGACGTGAACTTTAAAGAGTTTAAACAATTTACTTCAAAGCAGTTGGACTATAGCCAAGAAATTTTAGCATTTGAATGGATACCTTATGTACCAGCAAATAAACTCGCAGATTTTGAAACACATGAAAATACAGCCACAGGCAAACCTTTATATATAAAAGAAAAGTCACTTGATGGAGGTTGGCAACCTGCAGGTACTCGTAGTAATTACTTTCCTGTAAAATATGTATATCCCTTAAAAGATAATGAAGGTGTTTTAGGGTTTGATTTAGCTTCTAGTAAAGTAAGAGGTGCAGCGCTTAGCAAAGCGAAAGAGCTTAATGAACTTGCACTAAGTGAGCCAATTAATTTAGTCCAAAATACAGCTGAAGACGGTGTACTCTTTTTATATCCTGTTTTTGGAGAGTCGTCTACCGAAGATGATTTTCAAGGTTTTGTGGCTGCGATTGTCAGTCTGAAACGCTTATCGCAAACACTATTATTTGATCACAACAACTCAATTTCAGTCAGTTTTTTTGATACAACGATACCAGGGAAAAAGCAGGCAATTTATATTGCCGATACCGATAACTCGCAAACGCTGTTTAAAGAATATCAATTGTTGATTGGCAAACGCATGTGGCAGGTCGAGTTATATGAACCAATAGTTAGAACGTCTTGGTTAATGTATTGGCTTGCACAAATAGTAGGTATGTTGTTTGTGTGGTTACTGATTACATTTTTGATTTCAGTTACAGGTACAAACATACAAATTCGGGAACAAGTGGCTAAGCAAACGCATACATTACGCAAAGAAAAACAAAAAGCAGATGAAGCGAGTCATATTAAAGGACAGTTTTTAGCAAACATGAGTCACGAAGTACGCACCCCTATTAACGGTATAAAAGGGCTGCATTATTTAGCGCTGCAACAGAATGATTGGCAACAAGCAAGAAGTTACATTGAACAAGCAGATGGAGCACTGGGTGTTTTACTGCGGGTATTAAACGATGTGCTCGACTTTTCAAAAATGGAAGCAGGCAAGCTAGACTTAATGCAAGAGCCTATTAATGTAGCGAGTTTAGCGGATGAAATGCTTAATTTACTTCAGTTTGAAGCTGACATTAAATCAATAAAGTTAAGTCTCGATTTTGATAAAACATCAAATTTGGTCATTAATACCGATCCAATCCGCTTAAAACAAGTGCTGCTGAATCTGCTCAATAATGCGGTTAAATTTACAGGGGAAGGTGAGATCACTCTGAAAATTTGGCAGTCGAAAAAAATGACTTACTTTAGTATTAACGATACGGGTATTGGTATTAGTAGCGAAGCACAAAAACAATTGTTTAAACCGTTTGCGCAAGCCGATAGCTCAACCTCACGTCAATATGGTGGTACAGGCTTAGGGTTAAGTATTTGCAGAAAGCTGGTTGAGTTAATGGGTGGTGCAATTGATTTAGTCAGTTATGAAGGTAAAGGTTCTACATTTACATTTAGTTTGCCGCTTATATCGCCTTTACCAAAGGCAGAGCAAATTCAACAGCAATACGACGAAATAGATGTAAGTACCTTATCATTCGCAAACTATAAGTTACTTTTAGTCGAAGATAACCCACTTAACCAGCATGTTGCCAGTGCCATTTTAAAAACAAAAGGGTGTATTGCCGACATTGCTAATGATGGTTTTGAAGCCATAGAAAAGCTAACCGAAAATAGCTACGACATTGTTCTTATGGATATTCAGATGCCAAAAATGGATGGACTCCAAGCAACAAAAGTAATTCGTTGTGATTTAGGGTTAATTGATTTACCCATAATAGGGCTATCGGCGAACGCCCATGACGATGACGTTAAAAAGGCATTAGCCTCTGGAATGAATAGTTATATTACCAAACCTATTGATGCAAATACGCTTTTTAAAACTCTTTGGCATTATTTATCAAATAAATAAGTAACGTTATTTTTTGCACAAAAAGCAGACATATGACCGCTTAAACTTAACGCAAACCATATAGACTTGAAAAATAACTATATCTGCGTATCATGCGCGCAAATTTAACTAAACTGGGTTGCTATTATGATCAATAGAAAATTACCTTTGCTAGATATTCACCGTCATTTAGATGGTAATGTACGTGCGCAAACCATATTAGAACTTGGTCGTCAGTTTAATATAGAGTTACCTGCAGATAACGTTGAGGCATTAATTCCTCATGTTCAAGTTATTGACCCTGAGCCAAACCTTATGGCTTTTTTACAAAAGTTAGATTGGGGTGTCACTGTACTTGGCGACTACGATGCGTGTAGACGCATAGCGATTGAAAACATTGAAGATGCACAAGCACAAGGCCTTGATTATGTAGAGCTTCGATTTAGCCCTTACTACATGGCACAAAGCCAAGGTTTACACCCAGAAGGGGTTGTAGAGGCGGTTGTTGATGGTATTAAATCAGCAACAAAGGGTGCAAATATAAAAGCTAACTTGATTGGTATTTTATCGCGTACTTATGGCGTAAAAACATGTCAAAAAGAGCTTGATGCTTTACTCGCATTTAAAAATGATTTAGTCGCTGTTGATTTAGCCGGTGACGAAATTGGCTTTCCTGGTGAGTTGTTTGTAGAGCACTTTAAAAAAGTACGAAATGCTTATTTAGCTTCGACTATTCATGCTGGAGAGGCACTCGGTGCTCCAAGTATTTGGCAAGCAATTAATGAGCTAGGTGCAAGCCGAATAGGGCATGGCGTTAAAGCTATTGAAGATCCAAAACTAATGGGTTACTTACGCGATAACCGTATTGGTATTGAGTCGTGCTTAACAAGTAATATTCAAACCAGTACAGTAAACGATTTAGCTAAGCACCCACTTAAACAGTTTTTAGATCACGGTATTTTAGCGTGTATTAATACTGATGACCCTGCGGTTGAAGGCATTGAAATTGAGTACGAATATACCGTTGCAGCACCTAAAGCGGGCTTATCTCAAGCTGATATGGAAAAAGCCCAAAAAAATGCATTAGAAATAGCATTTTTAAGCGATGGCGATAAAAAAGAGCTTTCAGCAATCGTTAGCGCACGTTAACTCTATTTAATACACATTAAAAATGCCGCTTTATAAGCGGCATTTTGTTATCTGTAATTTAGTGTGTTTGGCAGCTCATGTAATTATCGTAAAGTGCTTTAAGTACATCTGCTCGGCTGATCATGCCGATTACTTTAACACCCTCTACAACAGGGTAGTTTTTTGGTTTACCGGGCTGCATTTGCTCTGCAAGCTCAATAATATTGGTATCGCCGCTAACGGTCACTACCTTTGTTTGCATAAGTTGCGATACTTTAACCATCCCATCACAAAAATAACTGCTTTGCGTAAGTGGTTTTAATAGTTCTTGCTCAGAGATAAATCCGACTAGGCATTTATCTTTATCAAATACTGGTGCGCCAAGTAGTTTAAATTTTTGTAGTTCTGCTATGGCTGTCGTCATTTCTGTATCTGGTGTGATATTTGGCAACTTGCGTTGCATAAAATCTTTTACTTTTGTATTTAGCATTTGGGTCTCTCCCGCTGATGTTCTATACAAAGTATGGTTTATAAATAGGGATTTAGGAAATTGTTTATGTTGATGAGATTGATAGGTTTTAACTATTAAGTATTTGTTGTTATATAAAATAAAAGCACCGATTAGGTGCCTTTATTCATAACTGAAAGTTAATTTCAATTATTTGATAAATGCGAATGCATCTGCGTACATGTTTTCACGAATTGCACCATGAGTAATAAAGTCATCACGGACAATACCTATCATGTCAAAACGACCGGCCATATAAATATCGTATGGTTCAAGTGATACAATATCTTGCATTACCGCTTTATGTACATAGCCAGTGTGACCTTGCCAATTAGCAGATGGATTTTCTACCACAGGGATAAACTCAAAGTTTTTGTGGCTATCGGCCCATGTTTGCATTTCTGTATGTGCGTATAAAGCTGACTCTTCTTTTACACCCCAGTAAAATAATACAGGACGGTCGCACTTAATTTCAGCTAAGTGATCAGCCATTGATTTTGCGTATGAAAAACCAGTGCCACCGGCAAGTAAAATAATAGGGCGCTCACATTGCAGGCGCAACTGTGAAATACCCAAGCCAGCTTCAATGTCTACTAACTGCCCAGTGGTATGGGCGTTTCGTAAATGTTCCAGCGATTGCATTGCATACGAATCGGCACCTGACGCGCCAATATGCAGTTCTATTGCATCGCACTGTGAAGGGCGGCTAGCTATAGAAAAAGCACGTTTGTCTTTTTCGCCCAATACGAGTTGCATGTATTGGCCAGCTTCAAAGGTCACAGGTTGTTGTGGCTTTAAAATTACTTTGTGAACAAATTCTGTAAGTGGGCTGATAGCTACAACTTCAGCTTTTAATGTTTGCATTTTTTACCTTTTAGCAGCGCTTTAAACAGCAGATACGCAATCGAATGACTCGATTCTAGCATATCTGCAGGATTATTTTATAGCCTGTTATGTACTTACATATAAACACTTAAAGAATATTAAGGCTTTCCCAAATATCATCTACGCGGTCTTTGGTGTCTTTATCCATAACAATAGGCTCGCCCCATTCGCGGGTGGTTTCGCCAGGCCATTTATTGGTGGCATCCATTCCCATTTTTGAACCAAGGCCAGAGACTGGCGATGCAAAATCGAGATAATCAATAGGTGTGTTTTCTATTAATGTTGTATCGCGAGCAGGATCCATTCGGGTTGTTATAGCCCAAATAACATCTTCCCAATCACGGGCATTAATATCGTCATCGCACACAATTACAAACTTGGTATACATAAACTGACGTAAGAACGACC
Source organism: Pseudoalteromonas sp. NGC95 (assembly GCF_015864705.1). NCBI lineage: Bacteria > Pseudomonadati > Pseudomonadota > Gammaproteobacteria > Alteromonadales > Pseudoalteromonadaceae > Pseudoalteromonas > Pseudoalteromonas sp. NGC95. The sequence goes on along the minus strand of NZ_JADYWR010000022.1, from coordinate 19,585 downwards.
AAACTCCCATCATCACGCGCTTAGCATGACCAGGATATTGTTTTTTCATTGTTACAATCGCCATACGGTATGAGCACCCTTCAGGCGGAAGGTAAAAGTCGACGATTTCAGGAAACTGCTTTTGTAATATTGGCACAAACACTTCATTAAGTGCTACACCTAAAATCGCAGGCTCATCAGGCGGTCGGCCAGTAAATGTGCTGTGATAAATAGGATCTTTACGATGCGTTAAGTGAGTTACCGTCATTACTGGAAAGTCATCTACTTCATTATAGTAACCGGTATGGTCACCATAAGGGCCTTCTGGCGCCATTTCACCTGGCATAATGTAACCTTCAAGTACTATTTCTGCACTGGCAGGGACTTGTAGGTCATTTGAAATAGATTTTACAACTTCGGTTCTGCTACCACGTAATAAACCAGCAAATGCATATTCGCTTAATGTGTCGGGTACAGGCGTTACTGCACCTAATATAGTAGCTGGATCGGCACCTAGTGCTACCGAGACAGGGTAAGGCTGCCCAGGGTTTTCTTTACACCATTCTTGAAAATCAAGCGCGCCACCACGATGCGACAACCAACGCATAATTATTTTATTTTTGCCTAATAATTGCTGGCGATAAATACCTAAATTTTGGCGCTTTTTATAAGGCCCTTTAGTGACTGTAAGGCCCCAAGTAATTAATGGCGCTGCATCACCTGGCCAGCAATGCTGAATAGGTAATTTAGTTAAGTCTACATCATCACCTTCTAAAACTACTTGTTGGCAAGGCGCTTTTTTAACTTCTTTTGCTGGCATATTAAGCACTTGCTTAAAAATAGGTATAGCGCCTAGTGCTTCTTTAATACCCTTTGGTGGATCAGGCTCTTTTAAAAAAGCGAGTAGTTTACCTACTTCGCGCAGCTCGCTAACGTCTGTTTGGCCCATGCCCATTGCTACGCGTTTTGGTGTACCAAATAAGTTGGTAAGCACCGGCATATCGTAGCCTTTTGGATTTTCGAATAATAACGCAGGACCTTTAGCACGCAATGTGCGATCAGATATTTCGGTCATTTCAAGATACGGGTCGATTTCTTGGGTGATACGTTTAAGTTCGCCTTTTTTTTCAAGCAAATCGATAAAATCACGTAGATCTTTATATTTCATTGTGGGCCGCTATTAAGCAAAAGAGTTGAAGTATTATACCCATTTCATGCAAGCCAAGTCATTACTTGCACTTAAAACTTAAAGCGCTCTACGGCACTTGTTAAGGAGTGTGCAAGTTGATTTACGTCTTCACTTTCGCTTGCTAGGGTTGTCGCGTTTTTGGCATTCAAGGTTGCTTGCTCTGTCACCTTGGCCATTATTTGTTGAATGTCGTTACTGTTAGTCAATTGCTCATGTGATGCATGAGCAATCTGCTCACTCATCTGATTAACAGACAACAATGTGCTTTTAATACGCTCTACGGCTTTATTTAGTTCAGTGCTGTTTTTAACACATTGCTTGGCTTGGTGTTGGCCATCGGTAATGTGTTCTTGAGTTGTTTGAGTGTGCTGTTGCAATGTTTGGATCATGGTGTTTATTTCGCTAGTCGAGGTCTGTGTACGTGCAGCTAATGATCGAACCTCATCAGCAACTACAGCAAACCCGCGTCCGTTTTCACCCGCTCGCGCTGCTTCAATTGCAGCATTGAGTGCCAATAAGTTGGTCTGCTCGGCAATGCTGCTAATTGTTTCAACAATGGCTTCAATAAGCTGAGTGTGTTGGGCTAGTTCCTCAGTGCTGCCTACGCGCTTCGCTCCAACTGCTGTTGTGCAACAACCGTCATTTGCTGACCTTTTTCACTGGTTTTAATAGCGCTGCGGTCTAGTTCATGGGCGTCACTACTAATTGCGCCAATTAACTGGGTAAGGTCTTCACTGAGTTTATTTATGTTATTTAGCAAAGTACCAAATTCATCTTTACTGCGCGGATGGCTTCGCTTTGATAAATCACCTGAGGCGATTCGGGCTAAATCGCGGTTTACTTTTTTAAGCGGTTTTAGCATTGCGCGAGTTGTAAAAATAGAGATAGCGATAATCAATATAATTAAAACAAGCGTAATAATTACTACAGAACTAATCCCAGTATTTATGGCGGCCTTTGCATTAGTTTGTAAGGCATTAAAGCGCTCATCAGCCAATTTATTAAGTTCAATAAGCTGACCTTCTGTTGTTATAAATTGCTGTTGAAAGTGTTCAAAATTTTGAGCCGCAGCAATAGTACTTTTGAGTACTTTATTTTGTTGGGCATAAATTCCTGTATTGTTGTTAAGTAACTCTCTTAATTGATTAAACTTAGTCGTTAAATTTTTAGCATTAAACGCATTATTAAAGGGTAGCGCTTGTTGCTCTAAATAGGTGAAATTAGGTTGGATGTTATCTAGTAGAAATAGGGTATCTTGCTGATGGCTATTTAAATCATTGATACTTGTAGTTTGAGTAATGCTTTTTATATTATTGCTTAAGTTAAACAATAAATCATCTATACGGGTCGCTGTTCCAAACATAGCATTAAGTAGCGCCTGCTGGTTTGCAGGCACTTCTAAAAGTTCTATATCAAGTAAGTTAGAACTTAAATTGTAAAGTTGCTCGTTAAACGTTGCTGATAATTCTATGGTGGAATTTTGCGCTACAAACTTACTCTCTTTAGCACTAAACATTGCGACACTTACTTTAGTCAGTTGCTCAAAGCCTTCGTTGGTACTGGCGAGTAAATTTTGCATTGTTATTTGTTGATTTAGTTGAGTGCTTAACGAATTGAGCATATCGCTAAATTGTTGTTGCTCAGCTTGCGCCTGTTTTTTATTTTGTTGAAGTAAATCAAGGTTTGCTTGGCTGTAAGCTAAGGCATTAAATTTGGTAATAGACAGTAATGATAGCCTTAAATCTTTACTGAACTGTTGTACCGGAACTGCTAATTTTTCGGTTCGGGTATTGTTAACGCTAATTTTGTTTAATGACCAATAAAAAACACACTACTTGTTAGCACCAATAAACCAATGGCTGTAAAAGCTAAAATTATTTTATGTTTGATCGCAATTGAACGCATAACTTCATCACAATAATGGGTCTTTAATTATTGTAGCATTTCTGTAATTTATTGGTTAGTTTTGTGTTAAACCTTGATGCACTGTCTTTTTTTACCAGCAATGATTAGCATGGCCTCATTTCCCTTACCCCAAAACAGTACCTCTTCACTTATATATTTATTCCCTGATGCACTTTTTTCGTGATTAAGTACATGCACTTTATTGTTAAAGATAAGTTCGGCTTCAGAATTATTAATGATATTGAGTTTTACACTCTCATCATCGCATTGGTAAGCAGTACTGGTTTGTAAATCACTACATGCGGTTAAGCTTAGTAAAATAGCGATTAATGCTAAATATACTTTCATTTTTTCCTCCCATCTTCTTTAAAAGTTAGTTAAAACACAGGGCAAAATTTTAATCTAACGTAAGAATAACAAAGCAAAATTAACCGTTGGTGAAAGTAGCGCTTTACGTTATGTTTATAGCAATATTTTTTGAGCTCGGAAGCTTTATGGCAGGCACTAACCTTTTAACGTTATTAGACGATATAACCACTTTACTTGATGACATTGCGACAATGAGTAAGGTAGCAACAAAAAAAACAGCGGGTGTATTAGGCGATGACTTAGCGCTCAATGCACAGCAGGTTACAGGTGTTGCAGCAGAGCGTGAATTACCGGTTGTTTGGGCTGTGGCAAAGGGCTCATTTTTAAATAAAGCGATACTCGTACCCGCTGCTTTATTAATAAGCGTATGGCTGCCTTGGTTAATAACACCGCTTTTAATGATGGGTGGTTTGTTTTTGTGTTTTGAGGGAGCTGAAAAAGTATTTGCTAAGTTTTTGCCTCATCACAATGAAGTGGTAGATGAAGATGAAAAATTAGATTTAGTTGAGTACGAAAAACAAAAAATAAAAGGGGCAATAAGAACCGACTTTATTCTTTCAGCCGAAATTATTGTTATTACTTTAGGCACTGTGGCAGGCGCTACATTACTTAACCAAGCTTTAGTGCTTTGTGTTATCGCAATTATAATGACGATTGGCGTTTATGGCTTAGTGGCCGGTATTGTAAAGCTGGATGATGCCGGGCTTTATTTACTCAACCAATCTAAAGTGTCAGCTAATAAATTTAAAGAGTTACTTGGTAAAGGCTTACTCGCAGCAGCGCCTAGATTAATGCAGTTTTTAGCATTTGCGGGCACTATTGCGATGTTTTTAGTAGGTGGGGGGATTTTAGTGCATGGTGTTGAGTTACTGCATCACACGCAGATAGATGTAACGAGCTATGCTCAGTCTGTTGCTGGCGGCACAGGAGAAGTATTAGCGCCTCTATTATTTGATGGTTTGCTAGGTGTTATTGCCGGCTTAGTTGTTGTGCTTATACATGTAAGTTATACAAAGTTATTTAAAAAATAGTTTATAGCTGGCGTACTTGTTGCGCCAGCTATATTGAAATTCACTCATTCACAGTTAGCTATTTTACAAAGAGATTCCAATTCAAATTGTGCTTTAGTATTTTTTTGCTCAATGGCCTTTTTGTACCAATAAATAGCCTGCTGTTGATCCTGATCTATTCTCTGACCATCACGATACATTTGCGCTAAATTTAATTGCCCCCATTGAGAGCCCGCTTCAGCAGCTTGTTTAAAACTATTAAATGCTTCAACAAACAAACCATCTTTAAAATAAATAATGCCTTGTTGATTGTTTTTATCGAGCTTTAAGCCTTTATATAGTGGCTTAGGTTTGGGAGGATGCATCACAAACCCACCATAAAGGATGTTGGCATAGGGGCGCAGCACGTCGTAAATAGCTTCGTCGTTGTAAAGGCGTGCTACTTCATCACGAGGGAGGGTGATTGTTTTAGTGGAAAAGTAATTGTCTTGAATTAGCTGGCTAGTACGCATTGCCAAAGTAATACTATTATTACGTTTATAGCTGTAGTTGCTTATCTGAAAGGTAATAAATTGTTCGTCAAAATTTAAAATTTGAGCAATTCTTAAATTGGTTAGGGTCCAGGGCTCGTGTGTAAATTTGTCGGCGTGTACTAAGTAAGTATCATATATTTTAGGCGTATTTAAATAGCCTTCCTTTCGAGTCTCGCTATTAAGGTGCTGTTGATAAAAAAATAAAACAATCCAAAGTAATAAAAATACACCAATAAAGTATTTAGGTAGGCTTAGTTTTTCTATTAACGGTAGTTGCGTTATTTTTACAGGTTCGCTTTTTCCGCATTGATAGCACTCGCGTTTATAGCTTAATTTTAAGGCAAACATAGGTAAAATACTAAACCGTAAATAGCGGCTTTTATTTACTAAATGATAGGCGTCGCTTTGACAATGAGGGCAGCGTGTTGTTTGTGCAAAATATGGAAATGATTCACTCGTGTTGAAAAGTAACATAAAGCACGCTCCTTGTTTAATTACCTAAAGGTAAAACAAGAAGCGTGTTAGTTAAAGCTACAAACTGTAAGTAAGTATGTCTGTTATTACTTATTTTGAGCTTTAGGCTTAATTGTTGTTTTTGCATCGGCAGCCATTAGAGCAAATACAGCATATGCAGCGGTATTTTGACGAAGCTTAGCAGGTGTTACTTTATCAAGCGTATCGTCAGCTGTATGGTGGTAATCAAAGTAATCTGTTCCATCTTGAGCAAGTTCAAAAATAGGCGCTGACGTTGCTGCTTTAAGTGGAATTAGATCGGGGCCACCATTCGCTTGGTTTTTACCAATGTGCTCAATATTTAACGGCGCAAGTTCTTTTGCTATAGCGCGAACTACAGGAAGTGACTCTGCGCTTACGTTCGATTCAAAAGCATATACAACATCGGCGCCAAAATCAGACTCAGCGGCTGCAACAATATTGCTTAGCTCGTTTTTATGCTCTGCAAAATAAGCTTTTGCACCCCAAAGACCTAGCTCTTCAGCTGCAAAAAGTACCACACGAATACTTCGCTTAGGACGTTTTACATCGCTAATATGTTTAGCGGCTGCCATTGTTAGCGCAACGCCTGCACCGTCATCTAGTGCGCCAGTCCCTAAGTCCCAAGAATCTAAATGCCCGCCAATTAATACATATTGCTCAGGGTTTTCGGTACCATTAAATTGGCCAATAACGTTATAACCAGTGCCTTCACCAAGGCTTTCGGTTTGCACATTAATATTTACCGATACGTCTTTATCTAAAGCAATGAGTCGTGCTATTTGATCGGCATCTGGATTAGCAATGGTTACATTAGGTATTTTTGTAACACCTTCTTTGTAGTAACTACCGCCAGTGTGTGCAAAACGATGATGACCAGTACTTACCGAGCGCATCATGTAGGCAACAGCGCCTTTTTTAGACGCTTCTATAGCGCCTGTGCCACGTGCTTTTACAGCAGGTCCGTAACCATTCCCATCTATATCGCGGTTCATGCGGTAATTAATATACGCAATTTTACCTTTTAGGCTATTTGCAGGTGCTGCAATTAACTCATCAAGTGTTTCGAATAAGACTACTGGCGCTGTGATCCCATCTTTAGGCGTGCTTATACTGTTACCTAATGCAGTTAAATGTAGAGGTTGCTCGCTTGGTGTTAGTATTTTTCCGCTTTCGCTATAACGGCGCCATTCAGGAAAAGTCGCTTCTTCAAGCCATACTTTATCAAAACCAAGCTCATTAAATTTAGCTTTAGCCCATGCCACTGCTTTTTTATCATTTTCAGTACCAGGTAAGCGAGGGCCTACTTCAGTTGTTAATGACTCTAGTAATTTATAGCTTAAATCACTATTTAGTGCAGAGGTGCGCACTTCATTGACTTGTTGTAATTGCTTTTGGGTAAATTCGGCGTTGTTAGCGTTTGCAGCCATACTGCTAGTAAGCAGCAGTGCGGTAATTAGTTTTTTCATTTGGGTAAGCCTTTTTAATAATTAGCGCTATTAGAACATGTAACAAACATGATAAAAAATAGATGAGATGAATAGGCTTTGTAATAGATTTAATGCTGTTAGGTATAAACGTTTAGATATAAAAAAGCCCGCGTAAATGTACGCGGACTATATTTTAACACTGTTATTTAAGGCATTTAATTAAAAGCTAAATTGCGCTGCTAAACGAAGATTTGTACCCTCGCCAACAGTTACATTACTCGTGCCGCCACCACCTAAATAGCTTTTATCAAATAAGTTTTCGATGTTAAGGCGTAAGTTAATATCGGTATTGCTTAAGTTAAACTTATAAGTGGCGCCAACATCAACACGTGTATATGCATCTTTAGTAATTGTATTATCGCTATCTGCAAAGCGCTCGCCTTCATAAAAAGCACCAGCGTTAAAAGCAATCGCATCATTTAGCTCATAACGAGTCCACAGAGATGCTGACCATTTAGGTGCATCGGTAGGGCGTTTACCTTGCAGCTCCTCATTCGCTCTTTCATAGTTCGCATCTAAATACATCGCAGAGGCCATTACAAATAAACGATCTGTTGCAGCGCCTTGTGCTGCAACTTCAAAGCCTTTGTGGCGTTGTTCACCAACCTGATTTGTCTCGGTTGTAATTGAGCCAATAGGAGCCTCAAGGTCTTCAGTTACCAGCGTTCCGTTTTTACTTATATCGAAAACGGCGCCACTAAGCAGTAAACGGTCATCAAGCAGTTGCCATTTTATACCTAGTTCTCTTTGTTCAGAGGTAACAGCATCTATTTCCATACCGAAGTTGATATCTTTATCATTAGTGATGGTTTCATTTTGTGGCTCAAAACCTTCTGTATAACTGGCATAGATAGTGGCCGATGCATTTGGATGATAAAGTACGCCAAATTTAGGTAAGAAAGATTCGTTATTTTGGCCTTCACGTGTTTGCTTATCAAAGCGAGCACCAACAGACACCTGCCATTGTTCAGAGAAAGTAATTAAGTCTTGCGCATATAGACCATAGTAGTCGTATTCAGTTTCGCTTTTAGTGAGATCTGTTTTATAGCTGATATCTGGACGGGCAGGTTCATTTTGTCCTGCTGTAAAACTAAATGAATCAGCAGATGTACGCAGTTGACCATAATAGTAGTCAAGCGAGTTAGCACCAATTAGAAATTGGTGTTGTATGCCAGCCATTTCAAATTCACCAATAAAATCGATAAATGCTGTTTTAAACTGCCAATCATCAAAGCGATCGTATGGATTCGAGGTGTATGTATTAGTTTGCGCGTCGTAAGAATTTCGACTAGGAGATGACTCAAAGCGTTGGCGCTCAAACGTTTGTTCGTTGTAACCAAGTTTTACTTGCCAGTTATCGGTTAAAAATACTTCTAGGTCTACACCTAGGTTTTCTACGGTAATATCGGTAAACGCCCAAGACATATCACGGATTGTTTTATCGTTACCAATTATATTGGCATTATCGTCTATCCATGCGCCAGTATCTAAACCTGCTTCGTCATCTGTGCGGTCGTAATGCACACGTACTAATGCGTTATCGCTAATATCGTAATCTACAACTAAAGCACCTAAAAAGCGGTCGCGTTCACGGTTTTCACCGTTTTGGTACTCACGCCAGTAGTCAACGTCTTGCTTTACTAAAATCCCGCGAGCACGTAAATCTTCAGATTCAGTTAATGCGCCTGCAGCATCTACCATAAAGCGAGTTGAACCATGCTGATCTACATCGGCACTGGCATTAAATAATGTTTGTGCGGTAGGCTTTTTAGTTACCATGTTAACCAAGCCACCCGGGCCTGACTGACCATATAAAATACTTGATGGGCCTTTAATTACTTCAACTTGCTGCAAAATTTCGATTGGTTGCTGATAGTGCGACCAATGCTGATGACCGTCGCGTAAATAACCTGTCGATGAGCTCAGCTCAAAGCCGCGTAAGTTAAATACCTCACGATTTCGTTGTTGTGAGCCTGCAGTTAAGCTTGCGTCATTTGTGAGTACTTCGCCAAGTGTAGTGGCAAGCTGTTCGCTAATAATAGTGTCGGTTATTACAGTGACAGATTGCGCAGTTTCAAGTAATGAAGCTGATGTTCTCATTGCGCCATTAGCGTTATCTACTTTGTAATCGTTAAAGTAGCTACCCTTTACTTCTATGCGTTCAAGGTCGGTAGTGTTTGCATATGTGCTTGTCGTAATGCTTGCTAATAGAGCTATGTAAATAGAATTCAGTTTCATTAATTGCTTCCAGCGCAGGTATGTAAAAAACAATCGCGATCTTAATGCAAACTACTATCATTTTCAACACCTTTCATTAACATGTTTTATAATGTGTTTGTTAATGGTTGCCAATTACGAATTCTGCTATTATAAGCTGCATATTAGTGGGGCTTTCCCCCACGTTATTTTTATTGCTATGGAACTTACTGTGACTTCAACTGCTTTTTCATCTTTGGCTTTACCAGCTGGACTCGTTGATAATTTATCAACACTTGGTTATGCGCATATGACACCTGTACAAGCGCAAAGTTTACCGCCTGTACTTGCTGGTAAAGACATCATTGCTCAGGCAAAAACCGGTTCAGGTAAAACTGCTGCGTTTAGCTTGGGTGTGTTAGCTAAATTAAACGTAAAACGCTTTCGTATTCAATCTTTAGTGTTGTGTCCTACTCGTGAGCTTGCCGAGCAGGTTGCGGTTGAAATGCGTAAATTAGCGCGCGGTATCCATAACATTAAAATATTAACGTTATGTGGCGGTGTATCAATTGGTCCACAAATAGGCTCGCTTGAACATGGCGCGCATATTATTGTTGGCACACCTGGGCGTGTTGATGACCATATTCGTAAAGGTACTTTACGTTTAGATGATGTTGAAACATTGGTACTTGATGAAGCCGATCAAATGCTTGATATGGGTTTTCAAGATACACTTGATGCAATTATTGAGCGTATCCCACAAAATCGTCAAACATTGTTATTTAGTGCAACATTCCCAAGAGCTATTGAAGCAATTGCTAAGCGTGTACTTAAAAATCCAGAAATGGTTAAAGTAGAAGAAGAGCAAGCCAAAAGCACAATTAAGCAGTACTTCTACAAAATGGATAATAATAAGCAGCGCTACCCAACGCTAAAATTATTATTACTTAAATTTACACCACAAAGCTGTGTTGTGTTTTGTAATACTAAAGTAGAAACACAACAAGTGTGTGACGATTTAGCTGATGAAGGCTTTAGTGCTGTTTCGCTACACGGTGATTTAGAACAGCGCGATCGTGAACGTACGTTAATTCACTTTTCAAATAAAAGTGCTTCAATACTTGTTGCAACCGATGTTGCTGCACGTGGTTTAGATATTGACGATATGGATATGGTGATTAACTACCATTTAGCACATGACACGCAAACACATGTGCATCGTGTTGGTCGTACAGGTCGCGCTGGTAAAAAGGGCATTGCATGTTCTATTTACGGTGAAGCAGAAGCGTTTAAAATTGCTCAAATAGGCGAACATTACGAACGCGATATTACTCCAGAGCAAATGCCACCATTTAATTTATTAGACAAGCCACCGTACCGCCCTGAAATGGTTACTTTGATGATTGATTCAGGTAAAAAACAAAAAGTACGTGCAGGTGATATTTTAGGTGCTTTAACGGGTAAAGATGGGGTTGCAGGTCGTCAGGTGGGTAAAATTAACGTACTTGATAACGTAGCGTTTGTTGCTGTTGAGCGTAACTCATTAAAACCTGCGCTTCGTAAATTAACCGAAGGCAATATTAAAGGGCGTAAAATACGCGCACGCCGCCTTACTCGTTAATTTAAACTTCTAAATTAATAGATTAACGAGCAGCTACCTTTAGCTGCTCGTATTGTATTTTTATTTTTTTAAACTCAACTTCACAGCCATTTGGTTTATCTGGGTGCACTTGTAATGCAAGTTGTCTCCAGCGCTTTTGAACATTTTTAAGAGTGAAATTTTCAGGCAACTTCCATTCTAAAGCCAACGCTTTAAATTCATTTTCATTTAAAGCCTGTTGTGGTGATGTCGTTTTAAACTGACGCCAAAAGCTATTTAAAAGCTCATCAATCTGCTCTTCACTGGTATCGTAATTATGCCAATCTAAATAATAATCTCGCAAATTTTCGCTTGTTGTTACTAAACTATTATCTCCTTTTTCTAAAAGCTCGATATGCAGAGCTGAAATGAGTAAACTCTGAGGGCGTAATTGTGCCTGCAGTTGGTACAGTGCATTCATGATTAAAAAGTTACGTTTAAATAAATCACGTTCAGGACTTTTATCGAGAGTGGTCATAGCGCTGCGGTTTGTCAGTTCTGCTGCTAAAGTATGAACTTGCCAAACCTGCTTTGTTAGTATTAGCTCAAAAATCTCATCAATCAGTGGGTTAAGCATTGTTTAGGCCCTAGTAGTTGGTGTATCTTCAATAAAGATTACACTGATATAAGTAACGGTTTGAAGGATTAAAATTATGCTGGGCAAGTTAAAATGCCTCTTATTTACTATATGCTGTGTACTAATAGCTCCTAGCTATGCCCAAAATAATGATTCGTTATTTGAGCAATTCAAAAACGAAGTGCAGTGGGAGCCTAAATTACAATTAGCAAATACGTTACTTGCTAATAAAAACGTTTCTAAAAAAGAGCGTGTCGCTGTTTATTCGGCATTAGGTAATAGTGCGTTATCGGCTGATAATTTTAAAGAATCTTTACACTATTTTAAATTATTAGAAAAAAACACTTCAGATACTTTCTTTCCTGACGAGCACTTTCGTGCAATAAAAATGCAAGGTGTAGCACTTTTTTACCAAGGCTTATTTCAAAAGGCCATAAGTGAATATACCCGCACCCTAGTATTAGCTGAAAAAAATGAACAACTACTTGAACAAGCAAATTTACTAAATAATATTGGTTTGGCTTATTTTAATATGAATAAGCTAGGCGATACCCTAGAGTTTTACTTAAAGGCAAAAGCTATTTACGAAGCGCACGGTAGTGAGCAAGATCAAACCGACATATTACTTAATATAGCAGGCGTTTATATACGCTTATCACGCTACGATAGTGCATTTAGTCTTTATCAAGATGTACTTAAAGTTTATCAGCGGTTAGATGATAAAAGCGGTATTGCGCAGGTATACAACAATATGGGTGTTGCTCATATGGAGAGTAATCAATTTGACTTGGCACTTCATTATTACCAGCTAGCGCTGCGTTATTATATTTCAGCCAATGATTACAATAAGTTATCTACGCAATATACCAACTTGGCAAATACTAATTTAGTGTTAAAAAAAGTAGATGAAGCGTACGAGCAAGCTAAATTAGGTGAGTACTATGCGCTTAAAATAGGTAACCATAATTTAGAGCTTAATGCGCTACATGCACTTGGTAAAATTCAGTTTGTTAAAGGCAACTTAGAAGAGGCGAAAATAAGTTTAGATAGAGCTATTTCACTTGCCCACGAATATGGCAGTGAGCGAATAATTAGGGAGGGTTTAGGGACTAAAGCACTACTTGAAGCCAGTAAAGGCGATTATTCAAGCGCAATGGCCTTGCAACAAGAATATATTAGTGAGCTACGAAAACTCAGAAGTACAGCAATTATAAATGCATTAGCGGTACTTCAGCATCAATTTAAAGCAACCCAATTAAACCAAGAGATAGAAAAACTTAAACAAGATCGACGTGTGCAAGAGCTAAAAATGTCGCAGCGTTCTCAGCTTACTTTATTCTCTTTTTTACTATTACTTTTGGTTGTTGTAACTGGTATTGCGCTTTACCGCCGTGGCGCAGAAAAACGTGCTAAGCAGCAGTTAACAGAGCAAGTTACGCAGCGCACTGCCGAGTTACAGGCAATAGCACAGGAGCTAAGAGAAGCTAACGATGTTAAAAGCCAGTTTTTGGCCAATATTAGCCACGAAATCCGCACTCCACTAACGGCTATTTTAGGGCAAACAGATGCTTTAATTAATGAATTATATGAGCCTGAGTCACTTAAAGATGAACTAAGAGTAATTCAGCGTCACAGTGACCATTTAAAAAGCTTAATAAACGACGTGCTCGATTTAAGTAAAATTGAAGCCAATAGATTAGAGTTAAATATTTCGTGCTTTGATATTGTAGAGCTTGTAAATGACGTACATGCAATGTTTATCACTCAAGCAAAAGCAAAAAATTTACGCCTCATTTTAGACAATCAAGTGGGTAATGAGTTTTACACTAAGCTGGATTTAATACGCGTAAAACAAATTCTTATAAATTTATGTGCTAATGCTATTAAGTTTACTCACGCTGGCCAAATCATTATTGCTTTAAATAAGAGTGAACAAGGGCTAGTGATTATTGTAAAAGATACCGGTATTGGTATGAGCTCTAAACAGTTAAAGCTTATTTTTGAATGCTTTAGCCAAGCTGATAACAGTATTAGCCGTCGCTTTGGGGGGACAGGGTTAGGCCTTAGCTTATCGCAACAATTAGCCGCGATGATGGGCGGTTATATCAGTGTACAAAGCGAATACAAAAAGGGCAGTCAGTTTTCGTTCTTTTTACCGTGCGCAGAAGTAAATAAATCGCAAAGCCTGATTGAAACTCAAAGTGCTCCAAAGGTAAATAAGCAATTGGCAGGGCGTGTTGTACTTGCAGAAGATCACCCTGATAATCGAAGGTTAATAAGCCGCTATTTACGTTCAATGGGGCTCGAGGTTATTGCCGTTGAAAATGGTGAGCAAGCGGTAGAGCAGTGCTTAAAAGAGTATCCTGATTTAGTGCTACTCGATATTCAAATGCCTGTGATGGATGGGCGTTCTGCTTTTCAGCTATTAAAACAGTGTGGTTTTGAGCGGCCTATTTTTGCTTTAACTGCAAATGCTATGAGTCATGAAGTAGATGGCTATTTAGAGTTAGGGTTTAGTGGTTACTTAGGTAAACCGATAGATAAAGAGTCATTTTATAAAGCGCTTTCCAGCCACCTACATAATGCAGAAGATCAGCCAATTACAAAGCAAAATGAAGTTGATATGAGCGATCTTGTCATTAGTTTTAAGCAGAGCTTTGCTTTGGAGAGTGAAACGATTACGCAGCATTTTATAAGCGAAGATTTAGATGCGCTACAAAAAGATAGCCATCGCATTTTAGGGGCTGCACAAATGTTTGGTTTGGATGAAATTGCGCAATCGACTAAAAATTTAGACAGAGCACTTCTACGCAGAAGCCAAAAAAGCAGTGCAAATGATTTTAAAGCGCTCGTTGATACGCTGCAGGGTGTACTTAAAAAGTATAATGAAAGTTAAACTGTATTTAATCCAGACACAAAAAAAGCGCCTAAGGCGCTTTTTTTATTCAATTAAAACGCTTTTATTGGCGTCTCATCGAATCAAAAAATTCATCATTGGTTTTGCTCATCGATAGTTTATCGATTAAGAATTCCATTGCATCAATTTCTGACATGTCATGAACAATTTTACGTAAAATCCAAAGCTTTTGAAGTTCATCTGGTTTTGTTAGTAATTCTTCACGACGAGTACCTGAGCGGTTAAAGTCGATAGCTGGGAATACACGTCTTTCCGCAATTTTACGGTTAAGGTGAAGTTCCATGTTACCAGTACCTTTAAACTCTTCGTAGATAACTTCATCCATTTTAGAGCCAGTATCGATAAGAGCTGTAGCTATGATTGTTAAGCTACCACCTTCCTCAACGTTACGTGCAGCACCAAAGAAGCGCTTAGGTTTATGTAATGCGTTAGCGTCAACACCACCAGTAAGTACTTTACCTGATGAAGGAATAACGGTGTTATAAGCACGTGCTAAACGAGTGATTGAATCCAATAAGATAACAACATCTTTTTTATGTTCAACTAGGCGTTTTGCTTTTTCGATAACCATTTCGGCAACTTGTACGTGACGAGAAGCTGGTTCATCAAACGTTGATGCAATAACTTCACCTTTAACTAGGCGTTGCATCTCTGTTACTTCTTCCGGACGTTCATCAATAAGTAAAACCATTAATGTTACATCAGGATGATTGTGCGTAATTGATTGTGCAATATTTTGAAGTAGCATTGTTTTACCCGCTTTTGGCGGAGCTACTAACAAACCACGTTGGCCGCGGCCAATAGGAGATGCTAAATCAAGTACACGGGCTGTAATATCTTCTTTACTGCCGTTACCACGTTCCATGCGAAAACGTTCGTTTGCATGTAATGGAGTAAGGTTTTCAAAAAGAATTTTAGTTCGAGAGTTTTCAGGTTTATCAAAGTTAACTTCATTTACTTTAAGTAAAGCAAAGTAACGTTCACCGTCTTTAGGTGGACGAATAAGACCTGAAATTGAATCGCCAGTACGCATGCTGAAACGGCGAATTTGGCTAGGTGAAACATAAATGTCATCTGGGCCAGCTAAGTAAGAGGCTTCTGATGATCTTAAGAAGCCGAAACCATCTTGTAAAATCTCTAATACACCGCCGCCGAAGATATTCTCTCCGCCTTTGGCATGGGATTTAAGAATGGCAAAAATGATATCTTGCTTTCTTAAGCGGGCTACGTTTTCGAGCCCCATGGACTCAGCTAAGTCTACAAGCTCTTTAATGGACTTGTCTTTTAATTCGCGTAAATGCATATTGGTGGGTTCTTTATTACAGTTGTCATACTCAAAATCGCTTTGATCGTTGAGTGAGGTTTGTTGAATATAACTAAGGATTAGTTGGCTTTATAAACTAGCAGTTCACTGGCAAAGCGTCCAGTCTTTATACAAAATAAATTTAAAAAAGGGCAAAAAGCCCTTTTTATTGTTCTAGCTTACAGTTAGATGTTGTTTTCTAAAAACTCAATAAGTTGAGTTTTTGAAAGAGCACCTACTTTCGTTGCAGCTACTTGACCATCTTTAAAAAGAAGTAAAGTAGGGATACCACGAATACCAAATTTTGGCGGTGTGCCAGCATTTTGGTCAATGTTTAATTTAGCAACAGTCACACGGCTGTCGTATTCATCAGCAACTTCGTGAAGAATAGGGGCGATCATTTTACAAGGTCCACACCATTCAGCCCAGAAATCTACTAGTACTGGTTTGTCAGATTGTAATACGTCAGCTTCAAAGCTATCGTCAGTAATTTGGATTATTTTCTCGCTCATTGCGCTCTCCGATTTAGTTAGGCGAAATATTTAGTGCGTATTTAAACACTCTTGTTTCTTATTGCAAGTTTAAACGTTATGCTTAAACGCTATGACTAAGACACATTTAACCGATAAAAAGTTTTCAGACTTTGCTATCGCACCGGAAGTGGTTGCCGGTTTAACCGAGAATGGGTTTGAATATTGCACACCTATTCAAGCAAAATGCCTACCTTTTATTTGTGATGGACGCGATATCGCGGGCCAAGCTCAAACAGGTACAGGCAAAACGTTGGCGTTTTTAACTGCCACGTGCCATCGGTTATTACAATCTAGCAAAGCACCTAGTAAACATCCAAGAGCCCTGATCATGGCCCCTACTCGGGAGCTTGCGATTCAGATACACAAAGATGCTAAAATTTTAGCGCCGCACTGTAATCTTAACTTAGGTTTAGTATATGGTGGCGAAGATTACGAAAAACAACGTGCACAACTAGAAAAAGGCGTTGATATTTTAATTGGTACTACAGGTCGTCTAATTGATCTGTATAAGCAAGGCTGTTACACCCTTAATGAAATTGAGGTAGTCGTGCTTGACGAAGCTGATCGTATGTTCGATTTAGGTTTTATCAAAGATATTCGCTATATGTTCGATCGTATGCCAGATACATCAAAGCGTTTAAACTTATTATTTTCTGCCACATTATCGTATCGCGTACAAGAATTAGCTTTTGAGCATATGACAAACCCAGAACATGTTCAAATTGAACCTGACGTTAAAACGGGTAAACGTATTCAAGAAGAGCTATTTCATCCTTCGCAAGAAGATAAAATTAAGCTGTTGTTAACCTTAATTGAAGAAGAATGGCCAGAGAAAGCAATCGTGTTTGCAAATACCAAGCACAGTTGTGAAACAGTATATGCTTGGCTTAAGTCAGACGGTCATCGTGTAGGTATGCTTACTGGTGATGTTAACCAGAAAAAACGCCAAACTATATTAGCGCAGTTTAGCAAAGGCGACTTAGACTTTTTAGTTGCGACTGATGTTGCAGCGCGTGGTCTTCATATTCCAGAAGTAAGTCATGTATTTAACTTTGATTTACCTGACGATTGTGAAGATTATGTTCACCGTATTGGCCGTACTGGCCGCGCTGGTGCATCAGGTCATGCAATAAGCTTTGCTTGTGAGCAATACGCTTATAATTTACATGAAATTGAAGAATATATAGAGCACAGCATTCCTTTATCACATTATGATAAAACAGCATTGCTAGATGATTTAACTCAGCCTATTATTCAAAGAAAGCGCAACTATTCAACAGGTCCACGTAACCGTAGTAATAACAGCGGACGTCGCCCAAATAATAGTTACCAAAAAGGACGGTCGTAAACGACCGTTTGTATAAGTAGTAGTAACTAGAGGTTTTTGAACGGTGGGGCAACTTAAACCGCAAAAAAATGTGTACGCAGTTATTGATTTGGGCTCAAATAGCTTTCATATGCTTATAGCCAAATCAATTGCTGGCGGTCTACAAACAATTGGACGTGTTAAACGCAAAGTCCGATTAGCCGCAGGGCTTGATAAAGATAACGTATTGAGCACTGAAGCAATGCAGCGAGGCTGGGAATGCCTTGCCCTTTTTGCTGAGCGTCTACAAGATATCCCAGATAAAAACATCACCATAGTAGCAACAGCCACCTTACGGCTAGCCACTAACGCCGAAGTATTCAAAAATCATGCAGAAAAGATTCTTGGCCATAACATTAATGTTATTAGCGGAGAATTAGAAGCGCGTACAATTTATAAAGGTGTTGCTCATACTTCATCTTGTACTGGCAAACAGCTTGTTATTGATATTGGTGGTGCAAGTACCGAAGTTGTAATTGGTAAAGCATTTGATGCCTTACATTACAAAAGCCTCAATATGGGGTGTGTTACCTATCTTGAACGCTATTTCAAAGACTGCCAATTAAGTAAGAGTAACTTTAACGCAGCCATAAAAGCAGCTCGTACAGTCATTGATGAAATTTCTCCAGAATATAAAACAGCGGGATGGCAAATTGCATCTGGTGCTTCTGGCACAGTGCAAGCAATTCAAGAAATTATGGTAGCTCAAAATCTTGACGATTTACTTACGCTTGAAAAGCTCAACACTATAAAAGAGCAAGCAATTGCATTCAGCACTATTGCAGCGCTAGACCTTCCTGGATTAAGTGAAGACCGTCGACTGGTATTTGTATCAGGGCTCGCAATCTTAATCGCACTATTTGAATCTCTTGAAATAGAAAAAATGGGATTGGCGGGTGGAGCACTGCGTGAAGGCGTTTTATATAGCATGGTTCCGGAGTTTCATAATAACGACATTCGTAAACGCACAGTTGATGGGTTTATGAGTCGTTATCACGTTGATCAAAAACAAGCGTGTCGGGTTTCAAGCTTAGCTATGCAGTTAGCGGTAAGTATTGATAAAGATTGGCCAATTGAAAGTTTAAATGGGTTACCACTATTAAAAGCGGTAGCTCAGCTTCATGAGATTGGATTACTAATAGAATATAAGCAGTACCATAAACACACCGCTTATATTTTGGAAAATACTGATATGCCTGGTTTTTCACAGTCAGAGCATAAATTAATAGTAGCGGTAGCGGATGCGCATCGTTCTGATTTTCCAAAAGGCTGTTTTAATTCACTCGGCGTAAATAGTCTATTAGCGCAATATATAGTGAGATTACTACGAATAGCAGTCATCTTATCAATGCGCAGACAAGATGACGTACTGCCTAAGTTTAAGTTAACTGCTAAAAATGAAGTGTTAGACCTTAAGTTTGAAAGTAACTGGTTAAAAGATCATCCATTAATGGCCAGCGAGCTACAACAAGAGTCTAAACAGCAAGGTAAACTTGGGTGGAAGCTCATAGTAAACTAATTAAAAAGGCCCATCAGGGCCTTTTTAGTGTTTAAAGTAACCATTTCGATGCAAATATGTGCGAACAGCACATTATTTCAAGTTTTCTTCAAAAAAGGGTTGATCTGTTTTCGGATCTCCCTATAATGCGACCCCACTGAGACGGGAAACGCCAACGCATAGCGAGGCACGAACAACTCAGAGAGTTAAATAAAACTTCGGTTTTAAATCTTCTAAAAAGAAAGTTTAAAACNAAAGAAAGTTTAAAACTAAGTGTTGACTCGAAAAATAAAGGGTGTATTATTCGCATCCCTTGAGACGCTAAAGCGACTCAAAACGTTCTTTAACAATATAAAGCAATCATCTGTGTGGGCACTCGTACAGATTGAGTTCTAACAGCCAACCTACTTAGGTAGCGAGGCAAAAAAATTAGAGTCTCAATTGAAAACTGAGTGACCAACAGAATAATTATTTCGGTAATTATTCGGCACAGTCAATTCAATATCGAAAGATATTAAAATAAATTCAGAATTCATTGAGCTGTCGAAAGACATAAAACTTTTTAATTGAAGAGTTTGATCATGGCTCA